>CAZYSW010000064.1:0-2454 GCA_964650105.1 uncultured Nannocystaceae bacterium | reverse complement strand
TCCCTTCTTGCCCGGGACGAGCTCGGGAACCGTGAAGAGGTGATAGACGGTGTTCGGGGCCTGCTCGCGCAGCACCTTCGCAGCCTCCAGGATGGCCTGAGCGCGCCGGTATTCCGACCCCTTGGGATCCACGCTGCCGCCGAGCAGCTCGACGTCGAGCACCTTGTCGGGAGACAGCAGCAGAGACACCAAGAGCCAGCGCTCGGCGGCGTTGGGGTGAAGCGCCCCGCCCTGCCCCACGGCGCTCGCCGGCCAGCGCAAGAAGACGACCTGGGCCGAAGCGCCACCGGGATCCACGTCGACGAGCGGCAGCACGACGTCTCCTTCGCCGACCCCCACCTCGAACGCGCCCTTCTCGTAGGCGAGGCGGAGCGATCGCTCCATGGCGAACAGCAACTGCCCCCGGCTCTGCAAGGCCTCGACGTCGCCGTCCACGACGGGAAGGAAGATGCCGGGCGGAGGCTCGCTGCTCGACTGCGTCACCCCCAGGCCGGCGAACTCGTCGTCCTTGTTCTTCTTGTTCTTGCCCTTGTCGTGGGCGCACGCCGAAGCGACGAGGAGGGCCAACACGACCTGAAGAGCTCGGACGCGCATCGTGGGAAAGATAGCAGTTCCTCGGGACGATCCCGCGTCAAAGGGGCTCGAACTTCTTCCCTCCGCGGACCCTCACCCGACGAAGCGCTCGCTGCAGGCGCCGATGCGCCTCTTCCAGCTCGTCGAGCTGAGCACCATCGGTCGCGTCCAGGTGCATCGAAAGGGCCGCGAACGCATCGTTCGCGGCTCGATAGCTCTCCTGCCACTCCTCCACCGAGAGCCGCCGACGGCCGCGGCCCACCTTTTCGAGCTTGCTCATGACGAAGTCGAAGCCGGCCCGTGCCTCTTCCAGCGTCGGGGCGGCGGCCGGAATGGAGTCGCGCAACCCCACCAGGCTCTCGCCGTCGTCGTCCTCGTCGTCGTCGTCGGACCGGTCCTCGTCGGCCGCGAACAGCCCCGACTTGCGCTCCAAGGCCGCGCTCCCCCTCGCGATGGCGCGCAGCCGCTCGCGTTGCAGCTCCTCGAACTCACGCTCGTCGAGGACCTCGCCGTCGGGCCCGATCACGAGCTCGGGGTCGGCGTCGGCGTCGGGATGGTCGAGCAACGTCACCAAGGCCCAGGCTGCGAGGCCCAGGGCAACGACGACGGCGAGCATGCGGAGGCGAGACATGGCGCAGGCTTCGAACGCATGGCGCTTGGTGCGCCTACAGTTCGCTCGTCGCGGAGGATAACAGTCCGGGCGTGACGCCCCCAAGGCGACCGGTCGCGTCCCTCAATCGCCCGCGCCGCCGGTCCCCGTTTCCCCGCCCGTGCCCGTCGTCTCACCGCCGGTCCCCGTGGTCTCGTCGCCCGTGCCCGTCGCCTCGCCGCCGGTCCCCGTTTCCCCGCCCGTGCCCGTCGTTTCCCCGCCCGTGCCCGTCGTTTCCCCGCCCGTGCCCGTCGTCCCCGCGTCGCAAACCGTCACGTCCGGGTTCATCGAACAATCGAAATCGTCGCAGTCCACGTGCCCGTCGGCGTCGTTGTCGTAGCGGTCCGAGCACGTCGTATCGTCGTTCTCGGGACCGTCGCAGACCGTCACCTCGGGATTCATGTTGCAGTCGAAGTCGGCGCAGTCGACGAACGTGTCGCCGTCGTTGTCGATCCCGTCGCTGCACAGGGCATTGGTGTTCTCCGGCTCCGACACGCAACCGCTCGCGGGGTTGGTGCTGCAGTCGGCGTCGGCGCAGTCCACGTCGCCGTCGCCGTCGTTGTCGATCCCGTCGTGGCACTCGGTCTCGGTCGCGTCACCCCCTGTCGATTCCGCGCCGGACGTGGTGCTGCTTTCTCCGGTCGACGACGTGCCTCCGCCGGTCGTCGACGGTTCGGACGCGCCGGTGGATCCACAGGCCAGCGACGGCGACGAGCCCAGAAGCACCACGAGGCGAAGGCCGCGGAGCATGCCAGGGCTTCATACGACCGGCGCCGGCCCGGGTAAAGCGAAGCGCCGTCCGGGCGCGAGCCCGCGGGGGCCTGGCAACACCGAGGCACGCGACGGGTCGTCCGCGCGGCCGTCCTGGAACGTCCTCGCGGGCCACGGAGGGCGAGCCGGACAGGCGGAGGATCGCTCGCCCGCGCGGCCGGATCGTCCGCTACCCTTCGCTGCAGTGGGTACCCGAGCCCCCCACCCGCATCCGACGGTCCGCGCGGCGCGTCGTCGATCGCGGCACCGCCTCCTCACGATGACCTGCGCGGTCGGGATGGGGCTGACCGCATGCGGCGAAAGCCTGCCCCTCGAGGAGCGAATCGCTTCGATCCGACCTCTGGCCATGCGCGTGGAGGTCATCGAGCCACCCGGCGAGCCGCCCAGCGAGCCGCCGCCCCCGTCCCGGGCCGAGGCGCTGCCTTTCGAGCGGGTTCGCGTGCTGCCCTTCGTGGTCGATC
>CAZYSW010000063.1:2768-17324 GCA_964650105.1 uncultured Nannocystaceae bacterium | reverse complement strand
GAGGCAAACGGGTTGCCCATGCTTCCGTCCCCGTCGGAACCCGCACGCGCGTCCACCCACCAGTCCGCCGCTTCGGCGCGCGCGGCCATCCCCAGCGACACCGCCAGCCCGATTCCTCCGGCGAGGATCCAATCCGAGCGTCCCTCGTTCGGTCGCATGCGCCTCGGCTCCCCGTCGATGATGACCCCGCGCGCCCGCGGACGAAAGCGGCGTTTTCCACCGGGCCCTCTCACCCAGTCGCGTCGCTTCTACGGACCGTCCGGCTCCACGCCGCAGCCGGGGAACCTCGCGCCGCGCTCACAGATCGAGCAGGAGCAGCTCCTCGATCCGCGTGCTCGACAGCAAGTACGTGGCGAGCAGCGCCCGCCCATCCCGCGCCTCGGCCAGATCGAGGTTGCGCAGCCACTTGTCGGCCTTGGGATCCTGCCCCGACTGCCCGTCGAGCAGCGTCTGGGCCAGCGACAGCAGCATCTTCGCCTTCACCGGGTTGTCGGTCGGCACCCGCGTGAACAGCCCCACGTATTGATTGAACACCGCGGCGAGCTGAAAGCCCTTGGGCTTGGGCAACAGCGCCTCGAAGAACCCGCGGCGGATCTCCTTCATGCCCCCGAACCCGAGCTCGCGCATCGCCGCCTGATTCATCACCATGAAGAACCCGGTGTCGACTGGTACCTCGTCGATCAGCTTCTGCACCTCGCGATTGATCTGCCGTCGACGCTTGCGCCTCGCCTCGATCACCCGGTCGAGCATCTCCGGTGAAGCCACCGTGAGCTCCTCGTGATCGAGTTTGGCCAGGTGCACCGGTTTGCCCGCGTGCTCGATGCCCGGCAGCACCCAGCGATTGGCGCTCAGCGGCTCCAGCCGACCCGCCTGCACCGCCGCGGCCAGGCGCGCGTCGAGCCCGGGGACCTCGGCGATCGCGATGGAGGTGCGAAAGTCGTGGTGGTTCATCGCGCCGGTCATCCGGCGCCACCCCAAGAGATCGTCCTGCCCCAGGGCTTCGGCCACCGGGCACGCCACCTTGGCGAAGATCGGGTCCCGGTCCTCGTCGTATCGGGGCTTCGACTCGGTCTTCTTCTCGCGCTCGCGCTCCGCATCCATCTGCGCGTAGATGATCTCGTAGGGCTCCTTGCCCTCCTCCTTGGCGCGCCGGACCGCTCGCTTCCACCTCCAGCGCGCACGAATGTCGGCGCGGCGCGCCTCGCTGCACGTGAACAGGAACTCCAGCGGGTCCTTGCCCAGCCGCTCCAGCACCGGCGCGCCTTCGATCCGCTGCACGTCCACGTTGATCAGCATGTTCAGCTCGGACGGGAAATACCGCACCGTGTGGGGCACGTGGCCGTGCGCGCCTCGCTTCATGCCCACGTCCCAAAATCGCCGCAGCACCCGACGCATCGCCTCGTCGTCGCCGGCCCTCTCGTACAGGACCAGAAGGCGCACCATCGCGTCGCTCATCAGCACCCGCTCGTTGCTGCGAACCGAAAGAAGCGCCTCGAAGTTCTCGATCGCACATTCCTTGCGCTCGAGCACGTCCATGCAGTGCACACCCTTGCGATGCAGCCGCTCGGCCTCGGTCTCGTGTCGGTTCGGTGCGGCGGCACCCGCGCGGGGCGAACCCATCGCCACCGCCCACGCCGCCATCGACGGCAGGATCCGCGTCATGCAGGTCCTTTGTCGCACCGGCCGGACTTGGGCCGAAGCCGAGGTCGAAAAAGGCCTCGGCCCCGCCTTCACACCATGTTCACGGCCCCGCGTGCCGCGCAGCATGAAGGGCCGCCCCCTGCAGCGCCGCCTTGTCGTTGAGCACGATCCGAATCGGAATGTGCTCGACGAGCCTCTTCATGCGCCCCTTGTCGTCGAAGCGCGCCACCAGCTTCGACGACGCGATCAGCGCGGTCATGCGCGGGATGATGCCCCCGCCCAGGTAGATCCCCCGCGTCGCCAGCACCTTGAGGGCCAGGTTCCCGGCCTCGGCCCCGTACAGCTCCAAGAACAGCTCCACGGCGCGCAGGCACAGCTCGCTCTTTCCCTCTAGGGCATTGCGGGTGATCGCCTCGTTGGGATCGCCGCTCTCGAGCTCCTCGGCGAGCCACTTGGGTTGCGCCCCGGGGTCCTTGCTCCGCAAGAAACGATAGATGTTGGTGAGCCCCGGTCCGGACACCACCCGCTCCCAGCTCACGTGAGGACCGTACTCGCCTTGCAACCAGCGGAGCAGCTCGATCTCCAGCTCGGTGCGTGGCGCGAAATCGCAGTGCCCACCCTCGGTGGCGAACGGGCGCAGGGTTCTGCCGTCCCACACCATCCCGGCCTCGCCCAGTCCGGTGCCGGCCGAAACCAGGCCCGCGTTCCCCGTCACGCTCGGCGAGCCCTCGCGCACCACGGCGAAATCCGCCTCCGACAGGGTCGCCAGGCCGTGCGCGTTGGCCTCGAGGTCGTTGAGCAGGAGCACCGGAGGCAACCCGAGATCCCGCTCCAGCTCGTCGGCGTCGACCACCCAGGGGAGGTTCGTCAGCTCCGCCCGCCGCCCTCGCACCGGGCCCGGCAGGCCGAAACACACCGCACGAACGTCGGCGCGGTGGTCGGCCATGAATCGGCGCACGATCTTCGGGAAGGACTCGTGGGCCTGACTGGGATGGATCTCCTCGACCAGTCGAAGCACCTTGCCGTTGGTCACCTCGCAGATCGCCAGTCGCGTGTGGGTTCCGCCCACGTCTCCGGCCAATACCTTCATGCTCCTCTTCCTCTCCGCGCGCCGTTTGGAGCGGCGCGCCAACGCGGCGGCGTCGAGCGGCTCATGGCGCGTCCCCCAGCGCCGTCGCCAATGCCCGGTCGAGCGCCTCCAGCCCCTCGGTCGGATCGCCGTGCACGTGCACCCGAAGCGCCCGACGCCGACGCTCGGTCAACACCGCGAAGTCTCCGCGAGCCTGCGCGTCCCGGACCACCGCGAACGTGTACCCGAACCCCGGAATCGCGAGATCGCAGGGGTCGTCTCCGGTGATCTGCAAAAAGACCCCGGTGTTCGGTCCACCCTTGTAGGCCTGCCCCGTCGAGTGGAGGAAGCGCGGCCCGAACCCCACGCAGGTCGCCACCGAGCGCGCATCTCGGACGCGCACCCGCATCCTCTGCAACGCTCGCTCGTGCGCCTCGGTCATGTCGATGTACGCCAGAAGCGCGAAGTAATCGCCCGCACCGAGCCTCCCCAGGTGTGCCCGCAACAGCCCGACGACGTCTCCGTGCTCGCCCAGCGCCTCCGCGTTGGCGCGATCGGTGTACACCGACAGCACGCCGTCGCGCAGCACGGGCTCTTCAGCGGGCAGCTTGCCGGTCCGTTCGAACGCGCTGGTCATGGCACGCGTCGCCACTTTGCTCGCCTCGACGTCCGGCTGATCGAACGGGTTGAGCTCCATCACCGCACCGGCGACCGCCGTGGCGATCTCCCACCGGTACAGCTCCTGGGGCAGGGCATCGATGTCGTCGAGATCGATCCGGACCACCGCTTGCCCCATGCTCTCGAGGGCGGCGATCGCCCGATCCTGACCCGCGTCGGGGGTCGATCGCAGGCGCAGGTACACGAACAGCCGATCGTCCGCGTACCGATGCGGGTCACCCGGGGGCTCGCCATCCACCGGGATGATCGCGCGGCCGCTCTTGCCGGTCGACTCCGCCACGAGCTGCTCGAGCCACGCGCCCATGCCGGCGATGGCCGGCGAGGCCACGATGGTCAGTTTGTCGCGACCCTCCCGCGCCGCCACGCCCATCGTGATCCCCAGCGACACCCCCGGATGATCCGCTGCCGACCGCCCCGGCTTGCACGCTTCGACCATCCGCTCGGCCTCGGCCAGAAACGCCGCCACGTCGAGTCCCATCGCGGCCGCGGGCACCATTCCGAATTGCGACAGCGCCGAAAAGCGCCCCCCGATCTCCGGCACGCCGTAGAACACCCAACCGAACTTCTCGGCCCGCGCAAACGTTTCCAGCTTCGATCCCGGATCGGTGATCGCGACGAACTGCTGCGACGCGGCCTTGCCCAGCTTGGTGCGGGCGCGGTCCAAGAAGAAGTGCATGAACGCGTTCGGCTCCAGCGTCATGCCCGACTTGCTGGCCACCACGAACAGCGTCCGCTCCGGATCGATCGACGCCTCGACGCGCGCGACCTGGGCCGGCACCGTGGAGTCCAGCACCACCAGCTCCGGCCACCCCGCCTTGCGCAACCGCGGACCGTACGTCCGCGCCAGCACGTCCGGGCACAGGCTCGAGCCGCCCATCCCCATCAACACCACGTGCCGGAAGCGACCCTCGACCGCCTCGGCGAACGCCTTCAGCCCGGCGATCTCCTTCTTTTCCCGGGCGACCGCGTCCAGCCACCCCAGCCAGCGATCTTCGCCGCTGCCCGTCCACAGGTGCTCGTCGCGCTTCCACAGCCGCTCCGTGCCGCGCGCCTCGTCCCACGCCCGCAGACGCGCGTCGACCTTCGCCGCGAGCTCGGCGGGCAGCCGTCGACCGAAGCCGTCGAGGCGACCTCCGCGGGCCTTTCGCTGCACGCGCGCCACCGTGGCCAGAAGCGCGTCCATCGACTCGGCGAACGACACCAGGCCGCGCTCGAGGAGCGCGTCGGTGACCGCTTGCATGGAGATTCCGGCGCGCTCGAGCGCCTCCATCTGCCGCTGCGCCTCGTCGACGTTTTCGAGCAGGCTGGGACGCGGCCGACCGTGGTCGCGAAACGCCTCGAGCGTTTGCGGAGGCACCGTGTTGACGGTCTGCGGCCCGATGAGCTCCTCGACGTACAAGACGTCGCTGTAGGCGGGGTTCTTGGTGCCGGTGCTGGCCCACAACAGCCGCTGGGGCCGTGCGCCTCGGTCCGCCAGCGCCTTCCACCGCGGGCTCTCGAGGATCCGCTGGTAGATCCGATACGCCATCTTGGCGTTCGCGATCGCGATCTTGCCCATCAACGCCTTCAGCTCGGCCCGACGCGCCGGATCCTCGGTCTTTTCGAGCCGACGCTCGAGCATCGCGTCCACCTCGGTGTCGATGCGGCTCACGAAGAACGAAGCGACGCTGGCCACCGTCCGGAGATCGCCACCCGCCTCCAGCCGAGCTTCGAGCCCGCGCAGGTACGCGTGGGCGATCGCCTCGTAGGCATCGCACGCGAAGATCAGCGTGACGTTGACGTTGATCCCCTCGGCGATCAGCCGCTCGACGGCCGCGATCCCCTCGGCGGTCCCCGGGACCTTGATCATCAAATTGGGCCGATCGACCGCGGCCCACAGCCGGCGCGCCTCCTCGACGGTCCCTTCGGTGTCGCGCGCCAGCCCCGGCGAGACCTCCAGGCTGACGAACCCGTCGGCGCCGGCGCTCGCGTCGTATACCGTGCGGAGCACGTCACACGCCTCGCGGATGTCCCCGACGGCGATCGCCTCGTACAGCCCCTTGGCGTCGAGCGACTCGTCCGGCGCCAGCGTCTCGAGGATCTCCGCGTAGTCGTCGCTTCCGCCGATCGCCTTCTCGAAGATCGCGGGATTGGAGGTCACCCCGCGGACGCCGTCCTCCTCCACCAACCGTCGCAGCTCACCCGACCGCGTCGTGCCGCGACGGATGTAGTCGAACCAGATGGACTGCCCGTGTTCGGCGAGGGCCTGCAGAGGATTCATGGAGGGCTCCGTGGGTCGGTTGAAGGGGGCGATGGTGCGCGCGTGTGGGCGCACGCCCGGCTCGCCGGCTCGCGACTCGGCGTCGTGCCGCCCGCGCCCCGAAAAACAAATCGTCAGGGCTATGTAATGGGACCGCTGCCGGTCCAGCAAGACGGGGCAGGGGCCTCGTCGCGGCCGTCTTCGTCGAGCCTGCACCGGTCGACCGGCTCCGTCCGCCGATCCGCACCCAACCGACGCCCCGCCTCGTTGCGCGCAGCGGCGCGGTCGCGCCGGGCCTTCGGGCGTCTCGACCCGCGCACGCGGCGACGCAGCTCTCGCGCCGCGTCCCGCCCGTCGAGCCGGCAGCGCGCGGTATCCGCGCCGCCGCCTTGTGGCGACTGTAGTCATGCGACTACAGTGCTCGGCAACCCTCTGCGAAGCGAGCCCGCCCCATGGCCCTCGGATTCTTCCACGCCCTCGATCGCGCCTACGGACGCCCGCCCGAAGAGGCCAAGTTCTTTTGGTCGGGTGGACCCGTCGAAGTGGCGCCCCGCACCTGGTTCGTCTCCTTCTTCAGCGGCGTGACGGGCTTCGAGACCGATGCGGGGCTCGTCTTGGTCGACTCGGGTCTGTCGAGGCTCGCGCCGGCCCTCGCCGAGATGCTGCGTCGCAAGACGCAGGCCCCCGTGCACACCGTGGTGCTCACCCAGGGACACGTCGATCACGCCTTCGGCATCAAGGCGTTCCTTCGGCCCGATCAACCGCCGCCCGAGGTGATCGCTCACCGAGCGATGCCCGCGCGCTTCGATCGGTACGCTCGAACCCAAGGGCACAACCGGGCGATCAACGCCCGTCAGTTCGGCGGCACCGTGGCCCTCGACGAGCCACAGCTCGACACCTTCCGCGCGCCGGAGATCGGCCCCAATCGCCTGTACGGCGATCGTCTCGACCTCGAGGTCGGCGGCGTGCGCTTCGAGGTCCACCACTGCCGCGGTGAGACGGACGACCACAGTTTCGTGTGGTGCCCCGATCGCGGCGTGCTCTGCCCCGGCGATCTCGTGATCTGGGCGGTACCCAACGCCGGCAACCCGCAGAAGGTCCAGCGCTATCCGTGGGACTGGGCCGCGGGTCTGCGCAAGATGGCCGCTCTCGGGCCGCGCTCGCTGTGCCCCGGACACGGCGGCCCGGTCGTCGACGACCCGGCCAAGATCCAGCGCATCCTGCTCGAAACCGCCGATTTCCTCGACCTGGTCGTCGAGCGCACGCTCGAGGCGCTCGACGCCGGCTCGCCTCCGCACGTCGACATCGTCCATGCCGTCGAGCTCCCGCGCAGCGACTCGCCCTGGCTGCAGCCCGTCTACGACGAGGCGGAGTTCATCGTCCGCAATGTCATCCGCTACTTCGGCGGGTGGTGGTCGGGCCGTCCCAGCGAGCTCAAGCCTGCCCCCCGCCGCGAGGTGGCGCACGAGATCGCGACCCTCGGTGGTGGCGCACGGGCTCTCCTTCGACGCGCCCGCCAGCTCGCTGCGCGCGGTGACCTTCGGGCGGCCTGCCACCTCGCCGACTACGCCCTCGAAGCCGCGCCCGACGATCGCGAGGTTTGCGAAGGCGTGGCGGAGCTGTACGATCGGCGGGCCGAGAGCGAGACCAGCCTGATGGCCATCAATCTCTTCGCCTCCGCGGCCGCCTACGCCCGCGAAGGTCGTCCGTTCCGATGAAGCCCACCGGCGCCGACGCGGTCAAGGTCGCGCTCCTCGATGCGGCGACCAAGTTGTTCTCGATGCACGGTCCCTCCGCCGTCTCGATCCGTCGGATCGCGGCCACGGCCGGCGTCAACCACGGCCTGGTCCACCGCCACTTCGGTTCCAAGGAAGCGCTCTTGTCCGCCGTGCTCGAGCGATCGAGTCGCTCGATCGCCGATCGCCTCGGTGAACCCGACGCTCACGAAACCCTGGGGCAGCTCCTGCCCCGCGTCTTCGCGGCCTCCCGAGCCGAGCAGACCTACTGGCGCATCCTGGCGCGCGCCATCCTCGAAGGTCTCGACCCCCGCCAACTCCAACGTGCCCACCCCGTCGTCCGCCGCATCATCGTGGCCGCCCGCAACGACGGCCTCGGTGACGACGCGGAACTCGTGACCGCCATCATCGTCGCCGCGGGCCTCGGCCTCCTCCTCTTCGAGCCGTTTCTCCGCAACGCTACCGGCGTGCCGCCCCACCAATGGGCCACCCTCCCGCTCATCCCGAGCCTGCTGCTCGCCCAGCGCCCGCGCGCTTCGAAACCGTCCCCCCGGTAGCCCTTTCGCCCCCCGGGATCCGCCGAGGGCCGAGGCCCGGGCACCGTTTCTCGGTTCCCGTCACGATTTCCCGGCTCCGGTCGGTCACGGCTGCGGGCGTTCTCTCCAATCGAAGCCCCGCCTCGCCCGCGCTCGGGTCACGCCCGATCCGGATCGTCGGCACCGGCTTCGCGTCCCGCAGTCGTCCGGCCGGCCTGCGGTGCGGGGCTCTCGGATCCGACGAGCGGCCCGTGACGGACGTCCCCGCCCCCGACGACGTCGCCCTCGCACGACGTGGGCTGCGGTGCGCGGCGCTCGATTTCGGTCCGGCGCTCGTTCGCCGCCTCTCGAGACACGCGACTTCCACCACGGGTTGCTAGGGCTGTCGCGTGCGGAGTCGATCGTCGGTGGTGACGTTCGGTGCGCTGCTGGTCGGCGCGTTCGGGTCGGAGGCTTGTGGCGACGACGACCTTCGCGCGGCGCCGGCGGGGTACCAGGGTGCGGCGCCGGGGATGGGTGGCGGCCTGGACCAGCCCGATCGGCCGAGCACCACGACGGGGGTCACCGGGGTCACGGGCGTGAGCACCGTCGGCCCCGACGATACCGGCGACGACGTCGGCGACTTCGGCGACACCTTCACGGGCACGACGTTCGGCACCGGCTTCGCCGACACCTTCGACACCGTGATCTCGCCCGATACCGCCAGCCAGGACACCGAGATCGGCGTCGGCTGCATCAGCACCTGCGATTGCCCGCAGGGGCTGGTGTGCGACCTCGGGGGCCCGCTCGGGATCGGTGACCCCATCTGTCTGGCGCCGACGGTCGGTCAAGTCGTCCATTGTTGCACCGACGTCGTGTGCCCGTTCGGGCAGGCATGC
Organism: uncultured Nannocystaceae bacterium; assembly: GCA_964650105.1. Classification (GTDB taxonomy): domain Bacteria; phylum Myxococcota_A; class Polyangia; order Nannocystales; family Nannocystaceae; genus CAZYSW01. Next base: position 8,547 of record CAZYSW010000063.1, on the reverse strand, counting down.
CAGCAACCCGACGGCTCGTCCGGCGTGTGCGGCTGAACGCGTGGTGGCGACCGCCGCGGCGGTGGACGAACCGCGCTGCAACATCGAGGATCGAGATCCGGTTGCACGGCCTGGAGTCGCGGGGTAGGCCGACATCGGAGAGGACGAAACAAAGAACCCGGAAACGAAAGATCCGACGAGGGTCGAGTAAGACCGATTCGAGTAGTCGCCCTTTCCGTACGGCCTCCAGACACCAGGACTGGAGGTCGTATTGTTTTTCGAGGTCCGCACCGCGGTCGCGGTCGACCCAGTCGGTCACCTTCTCCGTACGTACGACCTCCAGCCTCCCAGGGCTGGAGGTCTTTTTGTTCGTGGTCGCACGACCGCGGTCGCCGGCGAACGAGGTCCGCGGGCGGTGCTCACGGTGGCGACGACGGGGGCGCCTCGTCGTCGTCGAGCGCCGGCCAGATCACCCGAGCGGCGCACGAGACGAACAACGCGGTCAGCACGGCCGCCGTGAGCCTGATCCAACGCACGACCGAAGCCTCCGACCGCCCGGCCGCCCGGCAAGGCCCGAGCACGCTCACCCGGCGCGACCCGCTGCCGGCACGACGAGCCGCGGACGCGTCGCCCCTCGGAAGGGGTGGACCCTCGGGAACGTCGTGCCCCCGGTGCCGGCGTCAGCCCGCGAGGCGATGCTCGACGTACGCCTTCAGCCACTTGCGGATGCGGGAAACCTGGTCGCACTCTTCTTCGCGGGCGCGTCGGAACCGGTCGGTCCAGTCGCCCAGGCCCAGCTCGTCGACCATCTCGACCAGGTTGGACCAACCTTCGTTGTCGACCAGCTCGGCCGCCAGCATGGCGTGCAGGCTCTCGGCCAGCGTCGTGCGGGGATCGGCGACCACCTTCGAGATGCCGGTGATTTCGGTCGACACCAGGTCCGCCGAGGGCGTCAGGGCCGTCGGATCACCGCCCAGGTCCGCGATGCACTCGCTGAGCAGGGCGAAATGCTCCGCCTCCTCGGTCCGCAGCGCCTCGAGGTCCGAGGCGCTCGGGCCCCCCTCGAACGAGCCTTGCTCCCGATGCTTGAGCACCAAGGTCTCGTACAGCCGGGTCCCGCTGCGCTCGAACGCGAGCTGCTCGCCCAGCTTGTCCATGAAGATCTCGGGGATTCCCTGTCCGCTGGTGGGCTCGGGCATCGTTCCGATCTGCCCGGCCTGCGAAATGTACTCCGCACGCGCATTCTCGAGCCGAAGCGCGCCGCCACGGCTCGAAGGCTTGGCCTTCTTCGCGCCACGGATCATGTCCTCCGCGCGCTCGGGTGCGCTGGCGATCCCCGTCTTGTTGTGGTGATGGGGCGAGGTGAACGAGGTTCTCATGGCGGTGGTCTCCTGGTCGAAGTCAGCCCGTCTTCGACAGCTCCGTCCCCGGCATCCAGTGATAGCCGGCCGCGACGTCCTCGCTCGGCGACCCGTGCGCGTTCACGCGGTCGCGGTAGTCCAGGGTCTCGCGGCTTTCTTCCACTTGGCCGATGGTGGGGCCGTTCGCGCGGTAATGCATCTCCTTGGCGAGCACCTTCCGCACGAATTCCCGGTGGCTCCGGTACACGATCGGTTCGGGCAGCGCCGCCGGAAGGACCTCCGCCGCGTCGCGCCCCTCCACGCGTTCGAAGAGCGTCTTGACGAAGTGGAGGTGCCCGAGCTCGTAGTCGACGAACCGCTCCCAGATGCGGCGGATCCTCTCGTCGTCCTCGAACCGCGCGCAGCTCCAGTAGTTGTAAACCTCGTTGGCCTCGTGCAGGAGCCACTTCTCCAGCCACGTCTCGTCGGGATCGAGGATCGACTCGTATTGCGTGACGTGCTGCTCCTCGATCGACGCGATCTCGGCGTAGAGCTGGCGCGCGACCGGGTCGGTGAAGGAGGGGCCCACGGTCATGTAGTAGTCGTGGGTCTGGTGCTCTCCCGCCATGATCGTCAGCGCGTTCATCTTGCTGCGCGCGCTGGCCGTGTTGCGGTCGTAAGGCGTGCGCAGATCTTCGTGAGGGTGCCGGTGCTCCACCGATGTCGGCCGCCCGGGCATGATGTCGGTGTAGCTCTGCACGATGTTGTTCGCGTCCTGCCCCTCGATGCGATCCATCAGCGCCGAGTACCGGTAGAGGTGATCGAAGTCCTCGAGCAGCCCGAACCGGTAGACCTGGGCCAGATAGGGATCGGGCTCGCTCTGCGCGATGCTGGCGGTCACCTCGATGGCCACCTGCTCGTAGGCGATGGTCGTCTCCAGCACGCTCTGGTCGCCGGGATTGAGCCAGTTCACGAGCGTTTGCTGGTGCTGCTCGATCCGTCGTACCCGCGCCGCCTCGGGGCGCAGCTCGCGGTTGAGCCGGGCGAACGCGTGCAAGAATCGGTTCTGCTCGGCCTCGATCCCGTTCATCAGGATGATCCGAACCCGCGTGAAGGCATCGTTGTCGAGCTTGCTGATCGGTTGTCGAACGAGATCCCTCCAGTCGAAGGTCTGCTGCTCGAGGTCGATTCCTTTCTCGTGGAGGATGTCGAGGCCCATGATCTTCCTGTCTCCGACGACCGAATCACACACTGCGGCCCAGGGGCCGGTCCGCAAACGACGGCGAACGACCCGCTTCGCGTGGCGATTCGGTTTCGACCGGCGCGTCGTCGCCTCCGCCCGGCCCCGTCGGCCATTCCCTACGCGCCGCCATCCGCCACGCGATCTCGCCGAGCCGCCCGGTCCCGACGACCGCGTGCCCGCCCCACGAACCGCCGCGTTGCCGGCGACCTGCGCCCCGATGGTCTCGACCCCGCAACCGGACGCGTCGCGCCGGTCGGCGAGGACGCGTCCGCCGATCGACCCGGACCCGCGGCATACTCGCCGCATGCGCGACGCTCGGCGCTCGGCGCTTCTCCTTCTTCTCGCCGCGTGCGGCCCCATCGTCGACGACGCCGAAGACGGCGACGACGGCCACGCCACCCTCGCCGAGCACTGCGCCCGAACCTGCGCGCGCATCGAGCAGTGCGGTGTGCCGCCGGCGATCGATTTTCCTCCCGACTGGGACTGCAACGACGCGTGCCTCGATCGCTGGGGCGCTTGCCCACCGCAGGCGATCGAGTTCCTCGACTGCAGCGGCGCGCTGCCGTGCGAAGCGTGGGACGTCGACCCCCGCAACACCGAGTGCAGCGCGCCTTTCGAGGCGGCCCAGGGAGCCTGCGGCCGCTGACTCCCCGAGCCGCCGTCCGGCGTGGCACGAGCCTGCCTACAGAGCCTCGAGGATCTGACGGATCTCGGCCAGATCGGGGTCGCCCGGGAGGACGTCCTCGGCCAGCGCCAGCGCCTGGACGGCCGGTGCGAGCGCGGCCGCGGCCTCGTCGACGCCGGCCGCCTTGTATGCCTGGAGCGCTTCGGCGTACGCGAAGATGGCCGCGCCCTTGAGGAGCAGGGCCTTGTCGCCCTCCAAGAGCTCGGCGAACGCCTTGGTGACCGAGATCTCGGCGGGTTCGAAGGTCACCGCGTTCTTGTAGCGCACGGTGACCGTCAATGGCGTCTCGTCGGTGACCAGCTCCGGGGCACACGTCGCGAGCCTCTGGTGGAACACCATCGCGTCGTTGGGTGCCAGGTGCTGCGGCTCGATCTCCGTGGGATCGCTGCTGTACTCCTCGCCCGAGAACTTCACGATCTCGAACCCCGGCGGGAGATCGAGCCGCACCTGCACGTCTCGAGCGGCCACCGCCATGGTGTTCACGAAGTTCTCGTGGAAGAACCGTTGGGCGTCCTCGGCCGTGGCGATGAACACCGACGCTCCCTTGCCCGCATCGGTGACGTCGTCCATGAGGTCGTCGTGGTAGGTGCTCACGGTCCCCACGCCGACGCCCACCATGTAGATGCCGTCCTCGTCCTGACCACCGGCGTGTTCGGCGATCAGGCTGATGTCGGTGACGCCCACGTTCGCGCCGCCGTCGGAGATCAGGACCATGCGGTTGATGCGGCCGGAGTCGTAGTGCTGCTCCGACAGCTCGTAGCCCGCCACCAGACCGCCGTGCAGATCCGTGGCCCCACCGACCTCGATGTCTTCGATCGCCGCCAACAGCAGCGGGTCGTTGGGCCCGGTCACGGCGTGACCGGCGAGGACCACGGTGTTGGACGTGTTCCAGGTGACCATCGACACTACGTCGCCTTCCCGCAGGCTCGCCGCGATGGCCCGGCAGGTCTCGCGGGCCATCTCGATGGGGTGGCCGCCCATCGAGCCCGACGTGTCGAGCACGAGCGTGACGTTCATGGGGGCGCGCTCTTCGTTGGAGATCGTTTCGCTCGCCACGCCGATCTGCAGCACGTACTCCCCTTCGGGCCCGTCCGCCTCTCGGTGGAGCTGGGGGACCACCGTGACCGATCCGGGATCCGCCGGTGGGTAGTCGAACCCGTAGTAGTTCATGAACTCCCAGGTGCGGATCGGAACCGCGCTCAGCGGGGTCCAGTGGTCGAGCACGGCCGCCCGAACCTGCGCCGGCGAGGACATCGAGTTCGAGTCGTCGGGGGACAAGAACAGCTCGACCGGCGTCTGGTCGTCACACGTCGGTTCGCCGGTGGTGCCGCCGGTGCTCCCGTCCTCGGCACCGCCGTCGTCTTCCGGCTCGTCGCCCCAGCCGTCGTCGCCCGCCCCCGAGCTGTCCCCGGGGTCGCCACCGTCACCCCCCGAGGCGCTGCCCGATCCCCAGTCACCCTCGTCGCCGGCGGTCCCGGCCTGTTCGAGGTCTCCGACGCCGTCCTCCGAGCATCCGACCCACAGGCACAGCGGCAGCGCGATTGCGAGCACGCGCAGGTCGTGATTCCAGATCATCGCTTTCATCGATCGTCTCCAAGCCAAAGGCCCCCATCGGGTCCCGCCACGGATCGCCGCGACGGGACAGCCGAGCCGAGCACGCCCTCGGTGCAAGCCGCAGGCCAGGCCCGCCCTCAGCCCTCGTCGTGGCCGCTGCGGGCATCGTCGGGAGCGGTTTTCGGGGCGCGGGACTCCACGACGGCCGACAGCCGCTCGGCCCGCGCAAGGTTTCACCGCGACATTCGCGTCGTACGACGACACGCATGTCAGGCGGCGCCCCGCTCCAAGCCCGCTTGGACGCGGCCGACTCGGGCGTATTCACCCCGTCTTCGGGTTGGCACTGCTCTTGGATCTCCCGGTGCCCGGGTCGGCCATGACGTTCTCGGATTCTTGGAAAACGCTCGCCATCTCGACGCTCGCAATCCTTGCGCTCCCCGCCTGTGGGACCGAACGGGGCGCTGCGGAGGACTTCGTCTCCGACAACCCGCTACCCGGCTACGGCGGTGGCGACCCGGCCGGCGAGTCCGGCGAGCTGACGGGCACGGGGGCGGGGGACAGCGGAGGCGATCCCCAAGACGGAGGCGACAGCGAGGACGGCGGAGGTGACGACGGTTCGCGAGACGTCTCCGAGGCCGACATCATCCACATCGAAGGCGATCGGCTCTACGCCCTGTCCCGCTACGGCGGGCTCGCCGTCATCGACGTCTCGCGGCCCGACGTGCTGCCGGTGCTCGGACGATTCCGGGCCAACGCCATGCCCTTCGAGATGTACGTCGAGAACGGGCTGGTCTTCGTCATGTTCAGCGGCTTCGGTCGCTACGAGAAGGACGAGGACACCGGCTACTACGAGTGGCGCACCTCCAGTCGCCTCGTGGCGCTCGACGCCACCGATCCGAGCAACATCCAGGTGACCGGCGAGTTCGGCCTACCGGGAACCCTGTCCGACAGTCGCCGCGTCGGTGATGTCCTCTTTGT
>CAZYSW010000063.1:0-2758 GCA_964650105.1 uncultured Nannocystaceae bacterium | reverse complement strand
TACCTCGTCACCTACGAGGATGGCTGGTGCTGGGGTTGCGTGGAGGGCGTGTCCAGCACCGTCATCACCTCCCTCGACGTCTCGGACGAGACCAACGTACAGGTCGTCGACCAGCTCCGCTTCGACGACGTCAACGACGGCTGGTCCTGGGGCGGCCCCCGCAGCGTGAGCGCCACCGACGAGCGCATGTACGTCTCGGGCCGGGTGTACGGCGACTGGGAGACCTCGCACGCCACCATCGACGTCGTCGACATCTCGGATCCCTCGGGCATCCTGAGCAAGGGCGCCAGCATCGAGGTCGCCGGCCAGATCGACAGCCGGTGGCAGATGGACGAGCACGACGGCGTGCTCCGGGTGGTCAGCCAGGCGGGGTGGGGCGGACAGACGCCCCCGCGCATCGAGACCTTCTCGGTGGCCTCCGCCACCGACATCGCGCCCTTGGGGAGCCTGGACATGGTCCTGCCTCGACCCGAGTCGCTGCAAAGCGTCCGTTTCGACGGCCATCGCGGCTACGTGATCACCTTCGAGCAGACCGACCCCCTGTTCACCCTCGATCTGTCCGATCCCGCCGACCCCCGGCAGGTCGGCGAGCTCGAGATTCCCGGTTGGGTCTATCACATGGAGCCCCGCGGCGATCGCATCCTGGGCATCGGGTTCGACCCCGGCAACCCCGAGGGGGCGATCAACGTCAGCCTCTTCGACGTCGGCGATTTCGAGAACCCGGCCCTCGTCCAGCGCGTCTCCTTCGGCGGTGACTGGGCCAGCTTCGCCGAGGACCAAAACCGGATCCACAAGTCGTTCGCCATCCTCGAGGATCTCGGGCTCTTGCTCGTCCCGTTCAGCGGTTGGAGCTGGGAGGACGACAGAGATTGCTGGGGCACCTACCACAGCGGGATCCAGCTCGTCGATTGGCACGACGACACCTTGGTGCTGCGCGGCGTGGCGCCGTCCCACGGCCAGGCCCGCCGCGCCCTCGTTCACCGCGATCGCCTGCTGGGCGTGTCCGATCTGGCGGTCGAGACGTTCGACATTTCCGACCGCGACACGCCCCAGCGAACCGCCGATCTCCCGTTGGCCGCCAGGGTGAACGGCATGACCGTCCTCGACGGTCTGCTGGTGCGGCTGTCGAGCGACTGGTGGACCTCCCGATCGGTGCTGGAGATCGCCGACGCCTCCGACCCCGAGAGTCCCGAAGCGTTGGGCCGACTCGAGCTCGATGCGCTGTCGCTTCAAGACGCCGACTACGAGTGCTGGTACTACGGCTACTCGGACGTGGAGATCTTCGGCCGTCAGGGCTTCGTCTACCTCGTCCGCCAGGGCTGGGCCTACCACGCGGACGCGCAGACCATCATCGACGTCGTCGACGTGCGCGACCCCTTCGCACCCGCCCACGTCGAGACCCTCGTGCTGCCCTTCGGGCGCGTGTGGGGCTACGGCCCGCACCTCACCAACGACGAGAAGAGCGTGGTGATGGTCGGAAACGCGCTGGTCTTCCTCTCGTCCACCTACGCGTGGAGCGACCAGGGACACGACATCACCAACGGCACCTTCGAGATCCTCGACCTCACCGATCCGGCGCACCCCGTCCACACGGCCACGTTCGAGCGGCCCGAGGGGCTCGCGCACGGCGGCCTGCAGGCCTTCGGCGACACGGTCGTGTCCTGGCACATGGTCGCGGCCAACGAGGACGCCAGCAAGGTCCGCTTCTACCTGGACCGCGTCTACGCTGCCGACCCCCACGACGTCGACGTCCCCGCGCCGGTCAACGTGCCGGGGGCCGTCGTGGCCTGGGACGAGGCCACGCGCCGCGCCGTCGTGGTCGACTATCGGATCGAGAAGACCGACCTCACCGGCGAAGCGTGCTGGGGACACCCCCGTGCGCGTCAGTGGTGGTGGGAGGAAGACGAGTGTGAGCTCGCGCGGCGCGACATCAAGCTCGTGCGCGTCGACGACGACGGCGCCTACCTCCTCGACACCGTCGCCTTGGAGGGTGACGACGGCGTGGTCCGTGGGGCAGCCGCATCCACCAGCCGCCTGTTCGTCCACCTCCAGCGCGGTTCGTGGGCCTCGACCTACGAGGGTGCCTTCTCGATGCCCACCGCCGAGGTGACGGTCTTCGCCGACTGGCGCGGGAACACCCTGGAGGCGGCAGCGACCGACGAGGTCCCCGGCGACGAGAGCTGGCTCGACGACCTGCAGGCCCTCGACGCGCGCCTGGTCTTCCGAGCCAGCAACGGGCTCGGAACGGTGGACGCCACGACGCCCGAAGTCCCGCACACCGAGGTCCACGACCTGTACGGCTACTACTGCTACGACCTCGAGGTCGACGGCGACACGGCCTACTGCGCCATGGGCGAATTCGGCATCCAATCCGTGACTTTGGGCCAGTAGCCCCGGCGGACCGATCGCGACCGTTCGGGGGTCTTTTCGCCCCGCGGGTCGGACCGCTTTGCGATCCGAACGCCCCCGCCGGGAGGCCACCGCCGCCTCGTCGCGTCCAAACGGCACGACGGGGCGGTTTCGTGGCGGACCTGGGACTCGCGCGGCGAGGTGGGCCAAGCCCGCCGTGGCCGTTGCGAGCGCCGACGGTGAGCCGCGGGGGGGCCGATGCTCGGGGCGGGCCGGGGGGCGTTCGTGCGTCCCTCGGCACGACTCGGGTTATCATGGGCGCCATGGCTCGGTGGGTGGGTGCCTCGTTGACGTTGCTCCTGGGCGCCGCGGCCTGTGGGAACGATCGCGGATCGGCGGAGGGGTCGGC
>CAZYSW010000062.1:0-17355 GCA_964650105.1 uncultured Nannocystaceae bacterium | reverse complement strand
AGTGCCCCCTCGCATGGGGTCTGTCTCCCCCGACCGCGCCCGCGAGGGCCGGCGCAACGCACCTTCGTATCGTGCACCACGCCATGCGCACCACGCGTCGATGCGGGCGATCCCGGGGGCTCACAAAACGAGAGTCGCGTTTGGTGGGTCTCGGCGTGTAGTCTTCAGGGAACCGAGGTAGGACGCATGCGAACGTCGAAGTCGAACCTCGTGTCGCGGCTCGGCCCTTGCCTGCTCAGCGCGGGACTCGTGCCGGCCGTCGGATGTGGGGAGCAAGAGGTCAACCAGCAAACGATCGCCCAGGCGGTCCAAACCGAAAACCAAGTGGACAAGGCAGCCGCGGCTCTCGAGGAAAAGGAGAGGGCCGAGCGCAAGGCCAAGGCCGAGGCCGAGCGCGCGCTCGAGGAACGGCGCCGCCAGGAGATCGATGCCGCGGCCAGCCTCCCGGCCTCGATGCCCGCCGACCTGGCCGCAGCCTGCGAGGCCGTCGTCGAGTCTTACGACCTCTTCATGAAGGCCGGCTCCGAGCGAGACGTGCTCTTGTGGCACGATGGTCGCCGGGGCAAGCTCGGCGAGCGCCGGGCGGCCTGCATCAAGATGGGCGGCGTGAAGGTCGCGGCCTGCCAGGCCGAGGCCCTGCGCGCCGAGTTGCCCAGCCTCGAAGGCCTCGAGCGCACCGAAGCGGCCCGGCGGGTCGCCGAGCACTGCCTCGACAAGTACGGCGCGTCCTGAAGCAGGCCGTCCGAAGCGTCCGAGACGACGACACCGTCCCTGCCGACGCCGGCTGCGTCGGCTTCACGCTCGCGATCGCCTGGTCTCGCCCCGGCCAGCGCCGGACGGCGACGGCGTTTCCGACCCCACGCTCCGTCTCCGAAAAGCCGCTGGACCGCCCTTGCGAGCAGGCCGTGCACGAGGCCGCTCCACCCGGCGCCGCCCCCCGCGCGACCCCGGCTGCCCCCCCGCGGCGTAACGCACACCACGTGGATCGGCGCCGGGTCGGTGGCCTCGCGCACCGGGGTCAAAAAGCCCACCCACGGCCCGACACGGCCCCCTGCGAGGCGTTCGGTTCGAGGTCCTGCCACCGGTCGACGGTCGGTCCGCCGGGAGGTCGGAACCTCGATCGGTCCGATCGGGAGGACGCGCCGTCTCATCTGTTGTATGAGCTTGTTGGGCTCGGACAGGGTTTTCGGCGCTTGCGTCGAAGTCTTCCAAGAGGGAAGGCCACAGGTGCCGAGAGACGGAGCCGAGCACAATCGAACGAAACGACGACGGGCCTCCGATGAAGCGGTGGTCCGTCACGAGAGAGAAGAGAGAACATGTCGAGCAAGTTGTTTGTGGGTGGCCTGAGCTGGGACACCAATGACGAGTCATTGCGCAGTGCCTTCGATCGCTTTGGTGAGGTCCTCGAGGCGAAAGTCATCACCGATCGAGACACGGGCCGCTCACGAGGCTTCGGTTTCGTCACCATGAGTGACGCGACGGTGGCCCAGACCGCCATGCGCGAGATGGACGGCACCATGCTGGACGGCCGAGCCATCCGCGTGAACGAGGCGCAGGACCGTCGCGGTGGCGGCGGTGGTGGTGGCGGCGGCGGTCGTGGTGGCCGTCGCGGCGGTGGCGGCGGTGGCCGCTACTGACGATCGCGGCTGACGATCCGTGAGCCGAGAAGCGCTCCGGGGCACCCTGCTCCGGAGCGCTTCTTTTTCTCCTTTCCGCGGGCGTTTGGCGAAAGGCCGTCGTGCGTCGCCATCGATCGGGCGGCACGGGGGCCACCGCGCTCGTGGTAGCCTGCCTTCGTGGGCGGGCCTCAGACCGATGACCCACTGGTGGAGATCGAGCGGGTCGAGTGGCGCGGCGACGCCTGCTCGAGCCGATCCGACCACGTCGCGCGCGAAGAACCGCTGGAGATCCGCATCGGCGGGGTGCCGATCGCCGTCGTCATGCGCACCCCGGGGCACGACGAGGAGCTGACCTGGGGGTTTTTGCTCACCGAGCGCGTCATCGACGATCCGGCGCGCGTCCGCAGCGTCCGACACTGCGCTCAGGTCGACACCCCCGAGGCCGAGAACAACGTGCTGCAGGTGGTGCTGCACCCCGAAGCGTCGGTCGACCTCGCCCGACTGCGCCGCAATCTGTACGCGTCGTCGAGCTGTGGCATCTGCGGCAAGGCGACGCTCGACCAGGTGCTGGCGCGGGCGCCCGCGCTGCAGGACGACTGCCGCGTCTCGGTCCGAGTCCTGCACGCGCTCCCCGAGCGGCTGCGTGCGGCTCAGGCCGTGTTCTCGCGCACCGGAGGCCTGCACGCGGCCGGCCTGTTCACGGTCGACGGCGAGCTGCTCGTCGTGCGCGAGGACGTCGGTCGACACAATGCGGTGGACAAGGTCATCGGATGGGCGGTGACGCACGGTCGCGCGGAGCTCGAGGGGCACATCCTCGTGGTGTCCGGCCGGATTTCGTACGAGATCACCCAAAAGGCGTTGGCCGCTCGCATTCCCGTGGTGGCCGCCGTTTCGGCCCCGTCTTCGCTGGCCATCGACCTGGCGCACCGCGGCCGCCTGACGCTGGTCGGGTTCGTGCGCGATCGAAGGTTGTGCGTGTACACCGAGACCCAACGCGTCGTGGCGTGAGGCCCTGCGCGCGCGTGCTCGGCCCGCCCCGGGCACGGCCCCGAACGACGGTTTGCACCGACGCACCGACGCACCGGTGCGACACCGACGTCGACGCGACGACGACCGTCACCGGCGGTCGGGCTGCGGCAGAGCGCCCGATCGGCGCGCCCCTTCGCGCACGCGCCGAGCCCCGATTCGGGCCGAGCGTCGCGCACGGTTACGGTATGGTTGCCCGTCGTGGTCGGACACGGTGGCATCGAGACCCAAGGCGGCAGCGTGGACGCCACGCAGCCGGGGTCGCTCCACGGTGACGCGACGCTGGGCGGTCCGTCGTCGAGCGCGGGGATGCACCAGGAGCTCGACTGGCTCCAACCGGGACAGGAGATCGAGCAGTTCGTGGTCCAACGCATCCTCGGGCGCGGTGCGATGGGCATCGTCGTGCTCGCCCACGATCGCGAGCTCGACCGCCCCGTCGCCATCAAGCTCTTGGCCAACGCCCAGTCCGAGGTCGCCGCGGCCCGGCTCTTGCGTGAGGCGAAGTCCGCCGCACGCCTGTCCCATCCCAACGTCGTCGCCGTGCACCAGGTGGGCACCTTCCGGGGTCAGATCTACGTGGTCATGGAATGGGTGGCCGGCGGCAACTTGCGCGACTGGGTCGCCGAGCAGCGGCCCTCGTGGTCGCAGATCGTCGACGCCTACGTGCAGGCCGCACGCGGCCTCATGGTGGCCCACGCCGCGGGCTTCGTGCACCGCGATTTCAAGCCCGACAACGTGCTCATCGGCCGCAACGGTCGCGTACGCGTCACCGACTTCGGTCTGGTCGCCCCGGCGTCCACCGTCGCCGGCACGAGCGGTCCGCGGACCGCCGCCGAGCACCTGTCGACCTTCGATCGCCTCACCCAAAGCGGCGCCATCCTGGGCACGCCCGCCTACATGGCGCCCGAGCAATTCGGTCTGGCCGAGGTCGACCCCCGCGCCGACCAGTTCTCGTTTTGCGTCTCGCTGTTCGAGGCGCTCTACGGACGCCGCCCCTTCGAAGGCGCGACCGCGGCCAACCTCTACCTCGCGATCGAGCAGGGACGGATCACCCAGGTCCCGCCGGGCCGCGTTCCGCCCTCCATCCACGCCGCCATCGTGCGCGGCCTGGCCTTCGATCCCGCCCACCGCTGGCCGTCCATGGAGGCGCTGGTCGGGGCGCTCACGGCTCGCCCCGCCGCGCGCAGCCCCGGGCCCCTCGCGACCGCGGCGGCGGCCGTCGGTGCCCTCGCGGTGACCGGCGGCGGTGGCCTGCTCGCCTACACGCTCCTTTCGAACGGCGACCTCGAGCTCACCACCACCGCGAACGTCGGCGCCGACACCCCCTGCCCCGAGCCCTCGACCCTCCGCTGGAACGACGCGCGTCGACGCGACGTCGCGAGCGCGCTCGGCCGCAGCACGCGAGCGGACATCGACGCCCTGACGACCTCGGTGCAGACCCGCCTCGACGCCTGGGCCCAGGCCTGGTCCGCCGCGCACGTCGACGCGTGCCAGGCCGCCGAGGTCCGCCACGAGCAGCCCCCCGAGGTGCTCGCCTTGCGACACGCCTGCCTCGAACAGGCCGCCGTCGAGATGGATGCGGTGGTGACCCTGTTGGCCACCACCGAAGACGCGCAGATCCTCGACGCAGCCCGCGGCATCCTCGACGCCCTCCCCCGCATCGAGCGTTGCGCCGACGTCGAAGCCCTGAAAGCCGAGGCCAGTCTCGGCGCGGCGCCGCCGTCGGACGAGCACCTGCGCCGCACCGCCGAAATCGCTGCACTGATGCGGGCCGGTCGAGAGCCCCGAGCCGCCCCGCTCGTCGAGGCGCTCGTCGAGACGCTCGAGGCCGACGGACACCCACGCCTGCTCGCGCGCGCCCAGGTGCGCAGAAGCGAGATCGCGTTCACCCTGGGCGACCTCGCCCGTGCCACCGACCTCGCCCGCCAGGCCGTCGACGCGGCCACCCGGGCGCGCGCCGCCGACCTCGAGGCCTCCGCCCGCAACCTCCTGCTCAACCTCGTCGCCTACGATCCCTCCGCGCAGACCACCGCCGACGAGTTGATCCGGCAGGCACGCGACGCTGCGGGGCGTGCCCGCGACGAGCTGACGCTGGCGCGCATGCACGTCGCATCGGGCGTCATCTACTCGACCACCCAACGCCTGGGCGAGGCCGAGACCGAGTACGGCCGCGCGCTCGGCATCCTCGAGGGCTACACCGATCGTGCCTACGGCGACCGGTTCAACGCCCTCGCCGCGCGGGCCGCTTCGTGGGTGCAGCAAGGCAAGCTCGACGCCGCCCTCGAGGAGTACGACCGGGCCATCGCGGTCATCCGCGAGGGGCTGGGCGACGGTCACCCCCTCCTCGCGTCGGCGCTCATGGGCAAGGCCGCGGCGCTCGCCTCCGCCGCGAACGTCACGGCGGCACGCTCCGCCTACGCCGAGGCTCGGCAGGTGTGGGAGCGCGCCTACGGGGCCGACCACCCGCCGCTGGGCCTCGTCGATCACCACCTGGCCATGATCGAACAGTCGTTGGGCAACCTCGACGCCGCGATCGAACACTACGAGCGAGCGATCGCGGTCAAGGGCAAGGCGCCCAAGGGGCCCGACTTCGCGATGCTGCTCGATCAGTACGGCATGGCGCTGTACCTGAAGAAGCGCTGGGACGAGGCCGACCCCCACTTCGTCGAGGCCGCCGAGATCTACCAGGCGGCCTACGGCGAGCACGACGTCCGCGTGGCGGGGGTCTTGTTCCACCGGGCCGCCGTCGCTGCCTCGGCCGCCGACTTCGAGCGCGCGCTCGAGCTGTTCGAGCGCGTGTTGGCCATCCAGGAGGGCGCGTTGGGCAAGCTCAACGTCACGCTGGCCTACACGCTGACCGAGATCGGCGACGTGCTGCTTTTCGCCGAACGGTGCTCCGACGCGATGTCGCGGTATCAGCGAGCCATGCTCATCCGGCAGAGCGTGGGCCTGCAGCTCGACGCCGACGCCACCCGGATCCTCGTGGGTCAGGCCCAGTGCGATCTGCTGCAAGGAGACGTCGAGCAGGCGCGCACCAAGGTTCGCGAGTCCACCAGCGCGTTCGGCCTCGCCGGCCTGCAGCCCGGCATCGCGGCCCGCGTCCACCTGGTCGAGGCCGAGCTGGCGCAACACGACGAGGACCCCGACGGAGTTCGGGCCAACATCGAGCGTGCCCGCCAGACCATCACCGACTACGGTCTCGAGGGCTGGTCGATCGCCACCCACGTCGAGCACTGGATCGCGCGTCGCCTCTCCGATCCTGCATCCCCTCGCGAGTGACGAGCACGCGGCGCCGCGGGCGAGCGCGTGAACGATCACGCACCGCGCGTTATCCTCCGACCATGTCGCTCGAAGAGAGGCTCGGGCGCGTCACCTGGACGCCCGAGGGGCCAATCGTGGCCGGAACGGTCGGCGAGTGGACGCTGGTGTACACCGTCGGGAGCTACGGGATCGACGAGGGCGGCACGATCAAGATCGCCCGCCGCTTCGCCAGCGACTGGGAGCGGCCGCAGTTCGACGACCCCACCGCGCCCGCCTACACCACCGCCACCACCACCGGCGACGCCTCACTGGCCCTGCGCTGGGATCCCAAAGGCCACGTCCGCCCCTGGATGAAGTGCCTGGTCATCGACGTGTACGACGGTTGTCTCGCGCCGGGCGACACCGTCACCGTCAAGCTCGGCGATCGCAGCGGAGGCTCGCCGGGCATGCGCGCCCAGTCCTTCGTCGAGTCTGCCCACGAGATCCGCGTCCTCGTCGACCCCACCAACGCGTGCCTGGTGCGGCGCCTGCCCTCCTCGCCCGTGTTCCCGATCGTCGCCGGCGACCCGCAATCGGTGGTCGTCATCGTCCCCACCCGCGCGCAGCTCGATCGCCCGGTCGACATCTTCGTCAAGGGCGAGGACCGCTGGGGCAACCCCACGCCCGCGCCACCCGACGTCGAGCTGATCTGGACCGGAGACGACGTGGCCACCGTCGAGGGCCGCCGGCTCCGCTTCTTCGCGCCCGGCCGCGGTCGCGTCGTCGCGCGCTGGAACGGCCGCGAGCTCGCCAGCAACCCCATCACCGTCCACGCCGACCCCCCGCGGTTCCATCGCTGGTGGGCCGACTTGCACGCCCAGTCCGACGCGACGGTCGGAACGGGCACCGAGGTCGAGTACTTCGCCTTCGGCCGAGACTGGGCGCGCCTGGACGTGATGTCGCACCAGGGCAACGACTTTCAGATGACCGACGAGGACTGGCGCCGCCTGGAGGACGCGGTGCGGCGGTTCCACGACGACGGACGCCTCGTGGTGTTCCCGGGCTACGAGTGGTCCGCCAACACGCCCGCCGGGGGCGACCGCAACGTCATCTACCGCCGCGAGGGCCTGCCGATGTTCCGCTCCAGTCACTGGCAGATCCCCGACACGCCCGAGACCGCCCTGTCCCCCGCCCACCCCGCCGACGCGTTCGTCCAGCGCCTCCGAGAACACGTCGCGGCCGAAGACGTGATCGTGGCGGCCCATTGCGGGGGTCGCTACGCCGACATCCGGCGCTACTTCGACGACCGCGTCGAGCGACTGGTGGAGGTGGTCTCCTGCTGGGGCGTCTTCGAGTGGCTCTTGTGGGACGCGCTCGATCGTGGGTATCGCGTCGGCGTGATGTGCAACAGCGACGGGCACAAGGGACGGCCGGGCGCCGAGGGCCCCGGCGCGGGCCAGTTCGGCATCTTCGGCGGCCTGACCTGCATCCTCTCGCCCACGCTGACCCGAGACGACGTCTTCGACGCGCTGTCGAACCGCCGCTGCTACGGCACCACCGGCCCTCGCATCGATCTCGATTTCACCGCCGACGACCACCCCATGGGATCGATCCTCTCGCTGCGCTCGCACCTGCACGTGCGCGCCTCCGTCGTCGGGACTGCGCCGATCGAGGCCCTGCTCTTGTTCGACGGCCGCGAGACGATCCGCACCGTCCGGCCCCCCGCGTTCTCCGAGCTGGCCGCCTCCCGGCGCGTCCGGGTCGTGTGGGGCGGGGCCCGGATCCGCGGCCGCGGTCGACGGGCCACCTGGGACGGCACCGTGGAAGTCGACGGGCCGCAGATCGAGCGCGCCGAGCCCTTCGCCTTCGATTCGCCCGCCGACGGCGTCTACGAGCAGTCGGACCGCCACCTCCGCTTTCGCTCCCGCACCACTGGCGACCTCGACGGCCTCGACCTGTGGCTCGATCGCGCCGACCACGGAACGGTCACCTTCCGCTCCGCGCTCGGGACCCTCCAGGCCGATCTGGCTCGCCTGACGAGCGCTCCGGTGGTCGGCGCGTTCGGAGGCCTCGACCTGCACGCCCGGATCGAGCGCTACCCCGAAGCGCCGGCCGACACGACGCTGGCCCTCGACACCACCATCGAGGCGCGCCCCGGCCAGGCGGTCTTCGTCAAGGTCGTTCAGGTCGACGGCCACATGGCCTGGTCGAGCCCGATCTACGTCGACAACCCGGGCTGAGCGCGCGCCCGGTCGGCGCTCACCCCTGGCCGGCCGACAGACGCTCGGCCATGCCCGCCAGCGAGGTGTGGAGCGTCCCCCCGTCGGCGAACACCTCGGCCACGGTGTCGTGGTCGATCAGCCACTCCTCGAGATCCGCCGCGCTCGGATCGGACGCGAGGTGATCGGCGAGCGCATCGACGAACGCCGCCCGGTCACCGTCGGGCTCGAGCTCGATGGCGCCGTCGTTCTCCCAACGATCGAGCGCGGCATGGGCGAGCCGGATCCAGGGCGACGTATCCGGCGGCACGGAGGACGGGGCGGGCGGCGTCATCGTTGCGGGAACGGTAGGCGCCACCGTCCACCCGGTCAATGAAGCAGCATATTGCGCCGCACGAAATCCGTGCGGGCGTCGGCGGCCCCGGCCTTCGCTCCCCCGGGTGGGCGAGTCGCGCTTCGGCCGAAGCGTAGGCGACCTCGCTTTTTCCATCGGGTGGAAACGGGTCCTTCGCCGGCCCCCATGGGCCCCGCCCCGGCCCTGCGATTCGGATCGCCGGTGCTACGACAGCCTCCCGGTCGCGGCGTCCGACCTCATAGGGGGCGGCGCGACGACGGCCGAGCGGCGAACGGTTCTGGAATCGCCGTTCGGCATGTGAGCTTTGGTGACGTCGGTTTTGTGCGTTCGATCACCTGCCATCCTGCCCCGCGTAGGGGCGCCATCACTCGATCGCCCGCCGTCACCGCCCCCCCGTCGGCCTTCTCACGCCCGCCCCCACGGCCCCACGACCCATCCCACCGACCATCCTCGCCCAGCCAACCCTCCAACTCACCCTCTGTGCCCCCGATCGCCCGCCTCGGCACAGCCCACCGCTGCGCCCGACCCCGCTTTCCGCCCCCGCCGAACGTCCTCGGTCGGCGAACTCGATGGCTCACCTCGCTGCCCGGGCTGCCCGCCTCGGCAGATGCCAGCCTCTCGGAGCACCCCACCGTCGGTCCTCGCCCGCCGCAGGTCCTCGGCCGGCGAACTTCATGACGCATCGCCTCTGCCCAGGCTGCCCTCCTCGGCAGACGCCACCTCGCCAAGGCAACCCACCGTCCGCCCTCTCCCGCCGATACGTCCTCGGCCAGCGAACCCCCTGACTCACCCCCTCTGCCCCGATCGCCCTCCTCGGCAGAGTCCACCTCCGCGACCCACCCTACCGTCCGTCCACGGTCGTCGGGCCCAGGCCCCGTCCCACGCGGGTCGGTGGGGCCCGTCGGATGTGCGTCGCCCCTCTTCTCGCCGGTCGGTCGGCGTCCTCAGCCGTCGCCCTTTGCGGCCCCGAGGTTCGCCTCGTTCTTCTTGATGTAGCCCGCGTCCACGAACACGCGGTCGATCTCTTCGAGGCGGGCTTCGACCCGGGCGATCTCCTCGTCGCTCAGCGCGTACTGCCCCTGCTTCTTGCGAGTGTCCTCGCGCAGCTTCACCATCTCTTCGATCTTCTGCAGCGCCAGCTCGTTGCGCTTGAGCTCCTCTTCGAGCTTCTTGATCTCCTCGGGCGAGGCGCTGGCGCGCTTGGTCTCCAGCTCCGCCTTCTCCTTCTCCAGCTTCTCCTTGGCCTCGGCCTGCGCTTTGCGCAACATGATGACCGCGCGCGCATCGTGGATCTTGACGAGATCGACGTAGTACTCGGTGATCCGCGTGTCCTTGCTCTCGAAGAAGGAGATGTAGTCGGCCAATCCGCCGAGCGCATTGGCGAGCTGCTGAACGTCGGCCGCTTCGGGGTCGGGCTTCCACTTCACCTTCGCCGTCTCCGAGAACGCCTTCAGGTCCGGCGTGACCTCCAGCACCTTGTCGTCTTGGCGTCGGTCAGCTCCTCTTTGAGGTCCATCTCGAGGTGTTCTTTCACCTCCCCCGCCATCGCGATCAGCCCGCGAATCGAGGCGATCGCCTCGCACCCCGACGAACCAATCCCCCCGGCGAGAAGTACGGAAAGGAGCAACAGCGTCCCACGTCTCATCGCGCTACCCGACCCACGCCACCCCCCAAACCCATCCACACGAAAAAACCCACGCCCCGAACCAACACGAACCCCAAACCATCCCCCACGACACCCCCATCTCGCCCTCGTTTTCCCCTCCCCAACAATCCTCCGCACGCAGCTCGTCGGCGACACGAGGGTCCCTCGCCGGGTAAAACCGCCGGGACCGCGCATGGCCCAAACGCCAACACGCGCCCCCGGCGTATGCCCACGAGGCGGTCCGCCAGCCGGAGGATCTCACGAGTCCCGTCTTCGCCCGGATCGCAACGCAAGTCGCCGCGGATCTCATCGCAGGCCTCGCCGCCGATCCGACGCCGTTCGTGCCGCGCAACGCCGCCCGATTCGAGCTCGACGCTGCGGGTGGAAGCGTCCAGCAAAATGCTTGCGCACGAGCTCGTCTTGCGAAATACGGCTCGGTCGTGTCTCTCGATGGAGGACCGTCGACGGATTTCGCCGCGGCTGCCGAGGCGGCGTGGGTCCGTGGTGGGGGCCCGGGCCGACCATCACGCGAAACGGGTTCGCGATTTTGCGATGAGCGTTGGTGCCATGAACACGAGGACGAGGATCTGCGTCGTGCTCGCGACCATGCTGACTGGCTGCGCCCCGGACATGCCCGACCCCATCGCGGAAGGCGCCGCGGAGCGTTACGCGGACACGGTTTGCAAGATCCACGATTCCCGTGGGTGCATGGGTCTCGCGTTCGCCGACCTCGACGCATGCAAACAGGTCGACGTGCGGCGCTTCCACGCGGTTGCGGCGTGGCCAAAAGTGCGGTTCGACGCGGATTGCTTCGAGGGGTGCTCGCGTGGATTCCGACTGCACGAACCGCGTTTGCTCCCCTCGAGCTTCTCGATTCGATTCGAGAACTTCAGCGGGGCAAGCGGCGGTGTTGCACGCGAATCTTCCACCGGCCGCCGCGTCGGGCTCGAATCGAGCGGCATCGCACGGCGCGAGGCCGACGTCTTGGCCGGCGTCCGACGCCGGCCGTGCGACGACCTCCTGGGTAGCCGCTACGGGCTCATGAATCGTTCCGTGAGCGGGGCCCCGCCGCCACGGCAGCCCACGATGGGGTCAGCATTGTGTCGCGGGGTTGGGGAAGCCGTCGTAGTCTTCCTCGCCGGGACGGGCGATGGCGCACTTGAAGTCCTTCTCCACCAGGATGTGCAGCGTGCGGTCCTCGCCCAGCGGCTGGGCGTGATCGAAACCGACCTGGTCGGTGTCCGTCCACTCGCGCGCCCGATCCGCGGGCACGTGCACCGTGATCGTGCGGCCGCGCAACGTGGCCCGGATCGCGGTCCCCTCCGGCTCGCGCACGAGCCGGTAGACCAGCGCCTCGTCGTCCCCCGGGCCGAAGTGGATGGCCGCCTCCACCGCGCCTTCGGCCTCGAATCGCGAAACCTCGCTCTGCGAGAGGCGCAACCGCAGCGTATCACCGAGGATCCTGAGCTTCATGATCGACCGCCACCGACCATAGCAAGCAACCCGCAGCGGCGCACGAGCATGCGCCGTCGCCTTGCTCGGAGCTCGTCCGAGCGGCATAACCTCGCCCCAGCCGTGCCCATCGAACGCGCAGCGCTGATCCTGGCCGGGGGGCGCTCTCGGCGGATGGGACGACCCAAGGCCTGGCTCCCGCTGGGTGACGTCCCTTTGCTCGTCCACGTGGTCGACCAGGTCTCGGCGGTCTGCCAGCGCGTCGTGGTCGTGGGCTCCCCCGACCAATCGCTGCCCCCGCTCCCCGACGGCACGCTGCGCGTCGACGATCCGCCCGAGCGCCGCGGCCAGGGTCCACTGCCGGGGCTCTCGACCGGCCTCGACGTCCTCGCCTCGATGGGCATCGCGTCCACCTACGTCGGTGCCGTCGACATGCCGTTCTCGACACCCGAGCACGTCGCCTTCGTGCTCGACCTGCTCGAGCACGAAGACTCGGCGGCCGTCGTCCCCCATGGCCGCGACGACGACCGCGACGACGACACGTTGCACGGCCTCGCCGGCGCCGTCCGGGTCACGCCGGCCCGCGACCACGCGCGCGCGCTCCTGCACACCGGGCGCCGCTCGCTTCACGCCCTGTACGAAAGTCTCGACGCACGCCGCATCCCCATCGCCGACTTGCCCGACCCGCGTGTCGTTCGAGCCTGCAATACGCCCGAGGACTGGGCACGAGCCCGACGCGAGCTCACCTCGTCACGGCATCCCTCACCGAGACCCTGATGAACGCCACGCCGCTCGACGAAGCCAAGCTCCTGCACCGCTACGCGCAGCTCGATCACGTCCGGCTGCACTACGTCGAGCTCGGCCCGAGCGGCGGTCCGCTGGTCCTCCTCCTGCACGGCTTCCCCGAGTTCTGGTACGGCTGGCGTCACCAGCTCGAACCGCTGGCCGCGGCCGGCCTGCGCGTCGTCGCGCCCGACTTGCGCGGCTACAACCTCTCCGACAAGCCGAGCGGCATTGCCAGCTACCGCCTGGAGGTGATCGCCGACGACATCGCACAGCTCGTGACCGCGCTCGGGCGCCGCGCGCCTCCGTGGTCGGGCACGACTGGGACGGCGGCGCAGCCTGGTGGCTCGCGATGCGGCACCCGGACCGTCTCGAGCGCCTGTGCGTCATGAACTTCCCTCACCCGGCGCACCACACCGCGATGATGCGCGACCTCCAGCAGGTTCGCCGCAGCCTCTACATCGCCTTGTTCCAGCTCCCCAGGATCGCCGAGCACCTCGTCACCAAGCACCGCTTCGCCGCCCTGCGCAAGCGCCTGCTCGAC
This sequence comes from uncultured Nannocystaceae bacterium, assembly GCA_964650105.1. Classification (GTDB taxonomy): domain Bacteria; phylum Myxococcota_A; class Polyangia; order Nannocystales; family Nannocystaceae; genus CAZYSW01. Next base: position 4,472 of record CAZYSW010000062.1, on the reverse strand, counting down.
GATCCCGTGCGCCGCGACGCCTTCACCCCCGCCGACGTCGAGCGCTACGTCGAGGCCTGGAGCGGCGGCGCCATGCCGACCATGCTCGCGTACGACCGCGCCTTCTTGCGCCGCAATCCGCTCGCCGTACGCCGCGACCTTCGCCCCATCGACGTGCCCACCCGCATCGTCTGGGGCGCGCGCGACCGCGCGATCGGCCGCGAATACGCTCGCCCGCCGAGCGCGTGGGTGCGCGACGTGCAGGTCGACCTCATCGAGGAGGCCAGCCTTTGGGTCCAGCACGACCAGCCCGACCGCGTGAACACCCCCCTCCTGGAATTCCTCGCCGCGCCGACGCCCCGTGAGCGCGGGCCGACCCCCCTGGGCGCCGCCTCGCGAGCGCGCGGCTTTCCGACCCGATCCCGGTTCTACCCACCTGCTTGCCGCACGAAGGGCCGCGACCGCCCTTGTTCGTGCGCACCCGCCCATCGCGGGTCATCCTCCTGTCGGCGGGCCCCTCGACGCCCGCCGGGTGCGCACCGGCCATGGTCCGTGACCCGAACGCTCGCCCGCGCTCCGTCTCCGCCGACTTCGTCGCCGGAGCGTCGGCCGCGTTGCGTGGCCTGCGTCTCGCGGCCTCCACCGCCGAGGTGCGCAAGACCTACCTGCAACTCGTGGCTGCCGTGGTCGGCATCGCCGGCGTGTTCGACGTGCTCGGGATCTGGGCGGTGCTGCACCTCACCGCGCGTGACGGGACCGAGACGTGGTGGGCCGCGCTCACCCTCGTCCTTCTGCGCATCGCCGGCATCGGCATCGTGCTCCTCGCCGCGCCGCTTTTGGGCCTGTTCGCCGTGAACGTCGCCTTCCCGCTCCTCGGCGAGCGGGTGTTCTACGCCGGCATGGCCCAGGTCGCGCCCGAGCGCGCCAGCGAGCTGCGGGCACGCCCCGGCATGCCCCCGTTCCGTGCCGTCCTCGACAACCTCGTCCGCTTCATCCTGTTCGTCGGCCTGGGCCTCGCGTCGTTCGTGGTGTCGCTGGTGCCGGTGGTCGGCGCCGTGGCGGGCCCGGTGCTCCAGGCGTACTTCACCGCCCGCGCGCTGGGCTGGGAGCTGCTCGACCCGTGGTTCGACAAGCTCGAGATGCAGTTCGACGCCCAGCACGACTACGTCCGGCGCCATCGCGCCGCCATCGTCGGCTTCGGCTTTCCGCTGGGCCTGGTGATGGCCGTGCCGCTGGTGGGCCCCCTGGTGTTCGGCCTGGCGCAGGCGGCCGCCGGTGTGCTGGTCACCGAGGTGCTCGACCCCGACGCCGTCGAATTGGCCGAAACCGCCCCGTCTTGATCGTCGCCGCCGCGCGACCTCCCGAGCGCACCATGGCAGCGGCGCCCGCTCGCGCATCGGGGCGACGCCGGTGACGTTCGCTCCCGTTCCCGCCTGGGCCTTGCGAGGTTCTCCCCCCTCCGTAGCTTGCGCTCGGATGGCCTGAGCTTCGTGGTCGCTCCCGGCGAAAAGACCGACCCCACCCGGTCGTCGGCTTCCTTGGTCATGCTCGCGGATCGGGCCGGCCGCATCACCCTGGCGGCCGGCGACGGCCTGTCCGTGCTCGGCCTGCGCGGCGCCGATCTCGAAGGCCGCCCTGCGCCCGAAGGTCTGCGTAGCTGGCCTGCCCTCGAGCGCGGCATCGAAGAAGCGCTGCGCGAGCGCACCAGCACGACCCGCCTCAGCGCCGACGGCCATCGGCTGGAAGTGCAGTTCTCTCCACGACACGACGCGCGCGGAGAACTGGCCGGAGCCCTGGTGAGCGCCGTCGATCTGGAAGCGATCGACAAGCTGGCCCGCGAGGTTCGATCCCACGATCGGCACCTCCAGCTCGTCTTCGGGCAGATCCCGGGCGCGATCTGGGCCACCGACCGCGAGCTCGTCGTCTCCTACGCCATCGGCAAACCGCCGCCCGAGATCGGTCTCGACACCCGCTCGGTCGTCGGCCGGTCCGTCTGGGACATCGTCGGCACCCGCGATCCGAGCCACGGCGCCGTCGCGCATCACCTCGCCGCCCTGGCCGGGAGCTGCGAGCAGTTTCGCCTGGAGTTCCGCGGACGCTGGTTCCAGATCCTCATTCAGCCACTGCGCGACGAGAGCCACGCGGTGGTGGGGTGCGTCGCGGCCGGTCTCGACGTCACCAACCAGGAGCGAACCCTGCACGACCTCGCCCGCTCGGTCTCGTTGCTGCAAGCCACGCTCGAAGCCACGGCCGACGGCCTCCTGGTCGTCGATCGCCAGGGCAAGCTGGTCGTGTTCAACCAGCGCTTCCTCGACTTGTGGGGGATCCCCGAGTCGCTCGTCACCATCGGCGACGACCGCCGCCTGCTCGACTTCGTCGAAAACAAGCTCGAGACCCCCAGCGAGTTCATGCGAGGCGTTCACGAGCTGTACGCCCACCCCGAGACCGAGAATTTCACCACCCTCTACTTCAAGGATGGTCGCGTGCTCGAGCGCTACTCCCGTCCCCAGAAGATCGGCGACGAGACCGTCGGACGGGTCTGGAGCTTTCGCGACGTCACCGACCGCGAGCGCCTGCTGCGGCGCGCCACGTTCCTCTCCGACGCCACGCGGCTGCTCCACTCGCTGGACATGACGACCGCCGTCGAGGGGGTGGCCCGCCTCAGCGTGCCCACCCTCGGCGACGGCTGTGCCGTGGACCTCCTGGGGCTCGGCGGCCCTCGCCGCCTCCTGGCGCTCTCACACGACCGCACGCGCCCCATCGACGCGCGCATCCATCCGGCCGTCCTCGATGGTCACCCCACCATCTACGAGGTCGAAGATCGATCCTACATGGGCGTTCCGCTGTTCTCCGCGCGCAAGGTCGTGGGCACCATCACCTTCGCCAACGCGCCCGCGCGGCGCTACACCCTCGACGATCTGTCTCTGGCCGAGGAGCTGGCACGACGCATCGCCCTCAGCATCGAGAACGCCAACGCCTACCAGCAGGCCCGCCAGGCGCTCTTGGCTCGCGACGAGTTCCTCACCATCGCCGCCCACGAGATGCGCGGCCCCGTGACCGCGCTGCACCTGGCCGTGCAGAGCTTGCGAGGCCAGCACCTCACGCCCGAGCACCGCGATCAGATCCTCCGGGTCATCGAACGCGAGGACCGGCGGCTCACCGCGCTGGTCGACGAGCTGGTCGACGTGGGTCGCGTCCGAACCGGGCGCCTGCAGTTCGAGATCGAGCCCGTCGATCTGGCCGACGTGGTCCGGCAGGTCGCCTCCGACAAGGGTCCCGACCTGACCAAGTCCGGATCGTCGCTGTCGATCAAGACCTCGGGCAAGATCGTCGGCGAGTGGGACGCCTTTCGCGTGGAGCAGATCGTGTCGAACCTGGTGTCCAACGCCATCAAGTTCGGGCTCGGCAAGGAGATCGTGCTCGACGCCCGCGTCGACGACGACCACGCGATCCTGTCGGTTCGCGACCACGGGATCGGCATCCCCGCCGAAGCCCTGCACCAGGTGTTCGAGCCCTTCGAGCGCACCGTCTCGGCGCGTCACTACGGCGGTCTGGGGCTGGGCCTGTACATCGCGCGCCAGATCGCGCAGGGCTTCGGCGGCACGCTCACCGTCGAAAGCCAGGAGGGCCGGGGCTCGACGTTCACCTTGCGTCTGCCGCTGCGGAGGCAGCCGTGAGCTCGCCCGGTCCCATCCTCGTCGTCGACGACGATCCCTCCATCCGCGAGATGCTGGTGCTGATCCTCGAGACCCGAGGATTCGACGTCCGCCAGGCCGCCGACGGCATGGAGGCCCTCGAGCGCGCGCGCGCCGAGCCCCCCAGCCTCGTCTTGCTCGACCTCATGATGCCCGGCATGGACGGTGTCGCCATGGTCGAGGAGCTGCACCGCGATCCCGAGCTGGCACGGATCCCCATCGTCGTGCTCTCGGGGGATTCGACCGCCTGCGATCGCACGGCGCCGCTGCAGATCCATCGCTGCCTGATCAAACCGATCGAGCTCGACGAGCTCGTCGAGCTCGCCGAGCAATACGTCGCCGCCTGATCGTCCGACGTCGGCGGCAGCGACTCGCGGGACGCTCGGGTGCCCTCGCCCGTACCGCGGGTACGGCTGTCCTTCGGGTACCGCGACCCGCGCCCGACGAGGCGATCTCCCGCGCGGTCGGCTGGCTTCGTCGGCTGCATCTCACCGTTTCGACCGCGACCTCGGCGCTTTGCCGTCCGGCTACGGAGGGGTATCCTTCCCGCCCGAAACCCGCATGGCGAACGAGACTCGTACCGCGCTCAACATCGAAGACGAGATGCGTAGCTCCTTTTTGGACTACGCCATGAGCGTCATCATCTCGCGCGCTCTCCCCGACGCGCGCGACGGCCTCAAACCCGTTCACCGGCGGATCCTCTACGCGATGAACGAGCTGCGGAACACCCACGCGCAGCCGTACAAGAAGTCCGCGCGCGTGGTGGGTGACGTCATCGGCAAGTACCACCCCCACGGC
>CAZYSW010000061.1:2215-17565 GCA_964650105.1 uncultured Nannocystaceae bacterium | reverse complement strand
GGCGTGTCGCCCTCGCCCAAGGTGATCGGCTCGGCGTGAAACGGCAGGGGTAGAAGCTCCCGCCAGCGCCACAGCCCTCGCGGCCGTCGAGCGATCTCCTCGCGGGTCACGGCCCGTCCGATCGCCTCCAGATCGTACCGAACGAGGATCGGCTTGCCCGCGGGGGAGAGCCCCCAGAGTCGATCGGCGGGCAAACGCTCGCCGGTCGCGGAGCAGTAGAGCGTCTCGACGAACGTCTGCGACATCGCTGCGAGGGTAGCACCCCGCCGCGAGGTCCGTGCCGAGCCTACGGACGTCCGCGGCCGAGCCTAGACCGAATCGTCGCCCAGGCTTTCGAGGGTGATGGCATCGTCGGGAAGCTCGGGGCCGTCGTAGTCGAACCCCGGAAACGGGTCGCCCGAGAACATCATGTACCGCTGCACGGCGTGCTGTGACTCCGCCGGCTCGATGTCCACCGGTTGCGGCTGCGGGCCCCGTGGCACATCGGGCACGTCGAGGCGCCGCACCTGGGACGACTCGCCCCCCTCGCGCACCTGGCGCGTCAACTCCTCGCGCCGTCGCACGTCCGAGGACTCGGAAGGATCGCGTCGTCGCGCCTCGAGCCCGGCGGCCTCCTCGCGCGGCCGAACCGGGCCACCCTCCCCGGCGAGCTCGGCGAGCGTGTGTGCCGTGCCCGCCTTCGCCGCGGCCGAGCGCGACACGGTCTCCTGCGGCCGTCTCGACGCGTGCAGCGTCGCGTCTCGCGGCTGACACAGGCGCCAGAAGCGGATCGTCTTGAGCGTCGCGCCCGTCAGGCGGACGAGCTCGTGATCGGACAGGCGCGGCAGCAGATCGGCGTAGGAGCACAGCGCTCGATCGATGGCGAGCACCTGCTTGCGGAGCGCTTCGGCGACCTCGACCTCCACGCCCGCCAGGCGCGAGAGCTCCTCGTCGTCGAGCCGACCGAAGAGATCGAGATAGGGGACCAACCGATTCACCGGATTGGCGGCGCGAGCGGGCTCGTCTTTGGCCTCGATCTCCCCCCGCTTCACCCGCACCTGCTTGAGCGGGATCCGTCCGATGCTGACCTTCTGTTCTTCGGCTGATGGCGAGTCGCTGGACATGGAGACGCCGGCGGGGGAAGCCCGCGGGCAGCGCCCCCACGCCCAACGGTAACGCGAATCGGGGCGCGGTTGGATCGCGGCGGGAGGATCGGGCCGGCGAGCCCCGAGAACGGGCGCGAGCCGTCCGGCGACGGGCATCGGGGCGCGGGCTTGATACGCTGGGCCCACCGTGGACTATAACGCGCTACGCGCTCTCCACATCGTGGGCGTGGTCACCTGGTTCGCCGGCCTCTTCTACATCTTTCGGCTCTTCGTCTACCACGTCGAGAACCGGGACAAGCCCGAGGTGGTGAAGGTGCTGGAGGTGATGGAGCGGCGCCTGTATCGCGGCATCTGCTGGCCCGCCATGGTCCTCACGACCGTGTTCGGTCTCCTGTTGTGGTCGCAGAGCTGGTCGGGCTACCTGAAGGCGGGCTGGTTCCACGTCAAGCTCACCGCCCTGGTGTTTTTGTTCGGCTACCACTTCTATTCGGGCAAGGTCCGCAAGGACCTCGCCGCCGGGCGGTACCGCCTCACCTCGCGTCAGTGCCGGATCATCAACGAGGTCCCCACCATCCTGCTTCTGGTGATCGTCGGGATGGCGGTCATCAAGCCGTTTTGACGGCGCGCGTTTCGTGCAAAACGGGAGATCGCGCCGGTCCTCGCCGCCGTGGCATCGCGTCCGCCCCCCGCGCTTGTGAGCCGGTGGCCGACCCCCTTATGCTGGAGTCGGAGCGAGCATGCGCGCGACCCCCCAGGCGTCCGGGGCCCTTTGGGCCGCCCTGCTCGGCAGCGGGAGCCTGCTGGTCGGCGGTTGCCTGACGTCGGTGGGGGACAGTTGCACCGTGCCGACGCACGCGATCTCCATGGTCGCGACGGTCGTCGACAACGGGATGTCGATCCGCGCCGAGGCCGATTTCGAAGAGGGCGATCGCAGAGGGCTCAGCTTCCCCCTGGAGCTGTGCCCCGACGACGTGCTCACGATCAACGGCGAGGCGCCGAGGATGACCGAGAAGGTGGGGCGCATCGTGTACTCGGTCACCCTGGAGGATCCCGAGGGCCCTCGGGGGTGGACGTTCTCGCTCGATCGCGGGGGCGAGCACGAGTCGTTCGAGGCCAGCGTGATGCTGCCGTTCGCCTTCGACATCGCGAGCCCCACGCCGGGTCAGTCGATCTCCCGCGCGGTCGATCTCGAGGTGGTGTGGGGACCCGATGCGCCGGGCGACCAGATCCACATGGAGCTCGTGGAGGAGATCGGGTACGGGGTCTGCCTGCGGACCGAGAACGCCGACCACGCCTACAAGGACGGCGGTCAGTGGGTGCCCGACCTGGGAAGCTGGGTGATCCCGGCCGGCACCATCGCCAGCGACGGCAGCGAGATGTGCGAGGCTCGCCTCGAGCTGGGACGATTCGCCGAAGGCGAGTACCCCGGCAACCTCGGTGACGGTGGGTACGTCGAAGGTCGCGTGCTCCGATCGGTCGGCTTCGTCTCCGTCCCCTGATCCGGGTTCGTGTCGATCGAGGCCGCCGACGCCCCGATGCGTGGCCTGCGCGGCGATGGTGATCGTCGCGCGACAGCGGCAGCCCCGCCGAGCCGGCGGTCCTTCGCCTCGGCGTCGTCCCACCCTCGGTTGCAAGGCTTCGGTCCGTGCTGCACATTGCGGGCTCGCCCATGCGCTGGCCGCGGAAAGCCATCCTCATCCGGCTCGCGATCTACGGACCGCTGATCCTGTTTTTCGGCGGACGGGCGATCTACACCCGGTGCATCGCGGAGCGCGACACGCCCCAGACCGCCGATCGCGTCGAGGGCAAGGCGCGAACCATCACGCTGCCCGATGGAAGCTCGCACGAGGTGATCGAGCTCAGCCCCGAGCAAGCCGAGAAGCTCCTCGGCCGCCCGCTCCCCGATCCGTCCGCGGAGCCCGAGGCCGAACCACCTGCCGAGGACTGAGCGGGCGCCTCGCCCGCGGCAGGACGCCTTTCCCACACGCTCCTGGTAGCCTGTGCGCGATCCATGGAGCGTACGGAGTTCATCGAACGGTCGAGCGCCGCGCTCGAGCACATCGAGGAGGCGCTCAGCGAGCTCGAGCACGAGTCGCTCGACGTGGAGCTGGCGGGAGACGTCCTGACGCTGGCCTTCGCCGACGGGACGCGCTTCATCATCAATGCCCACAGCGCGGCGGGGCAGATCTGGATGGCGGCCGATCGCAGCGCCTGGCACTTCGATTACGAACGCGATCGCGATGCCTGGGTCGCGCACAAGACCGGCGAGGAGCTCATGGCCACCGTCGGTCGGGTCGTCGGCGCCAAGCTCGGCGAGGAGATCCGGATCTGAGGCGGCGCGCCCTCGTGGTGCCCGACCTGCTCCACGACTTCACGCTCGCAGGCGACCGTCACGTGAACACCAGGGCCAGGCCCGCGCCGGCGAGGAAGACGAGCACGAGGATCAGCGCCCAGGGGCCGCTCGCGCCGAGGGCCGTCTCGGGCGAAACGGGGTCGCGGTGCAGCGGCGGGTGCCGCCCGCAGGCCTCGGTCTCCGACGCCGCCTGCATCACGTCGCTCGGCGTGGTCTCCGACCCCCGATGACCGTCGTCGGGTGGCGCCGCCCGACCGTCCGCGATCGCTTGCATGCGATCGGCCTTCCACGCTCTGGTCGACTCGCAAGCCGCCGAACACACGCACGGAGCCGTGCGACGAGACCCGATGCCTCGGACGCGCCGACGGCTCGGATCAGATGAGGCCGCAGACCTCGAACGGATTTTTCGGGTAGTACATCATGAAGTTGATGCACATCTCCTCGTCCGAGGCGACGCCACCTTCGGTGGTCTCGGTCCGACCCGTCGAGTCGTAGATGCAGGTGGTCTGGATCCGGTCGCCGGGCTCGATCACGATGTCGGTGTCCACGAAGCGTTGCGCGTTGAAGTCGAAGGGGTCGGACTTCGCCACGCGTCCCACCAACTCGTCGTTGCGCCACACGTCGGTCCAGATCGCCTTCCCGATCTCGTGCGCGTGCAAGAACGACGAAAAGACGGTGATGGGGTGCGAGAGGATCTGGTTGCTGAGCAGGCTCGAACACGTCGCCACGTGCTCGTACGAGGGGTGGCCCGGCGGAATGGAGATCGCCCCGATGTCCCCTTGCGCGAACACGCCACCGGTCTGCGGTCGCAGGTTCTTGGTCACCAAGACGTCGATCCCGTCGTTGTCGACCAGCCCCTGGAGCAGCGGGTCGTTGTAGTGCACCTGGAGAACGAAGGTGTGCTTTCCGCCCGCCGCATCGCCGAGCAAGAACCCCACGTCCTCGGGCAGCATCTGCGCCTCGATGCCCGGCGCCCACGCCCACAAGATCCCGGCGGGCCACTCGAAGCACGCGTCGCTGGGATTGGTCTGCACCCATCCGTCCTGAAGCGACAGGACGTAGTGGTGGACGAGCGGGCTGGTCACGTGGGGCACGAAGCCCACGATGTGGTAGAGCGAGGAGACCTCGACCTGAAACGAGAAGCACGAGTACCAGGTCTCGGTCAGAGGCGGCGTGAAGTCGTCGACGCGCAACTCGATGACCTCGATGTCGTCGTGTGGCCCGCTGCTCTCCGCGCCGTCGTCGGTCTCGGGCGTCGAGTCCGACATCGACGCGCTGGTGGAGTCGGCGCTGCCGGTTCCGGGGGTTTCCGTGGTGGATGCGCTGGTCTCCGCCGAGGCGCTCTCGGAGGTCTCGTCCGACCCTCCGGAGGCCGCATCTCCCGAGCCCGGATCGCCGCCGCACCCGACCGCGAACACCGTGACCGCCCACCACGCCCCCAGACCCTCGAACCGACGCATGCGAACCCCCCGAGTCGGGCGTCAGCATCGCCCGCAGGCGTGTCCCTGTGCAACCGCGGGCTGCACGCGCGCCCGCGTCCTTCCCGAGGGCCGACGCACCGCGACGACATCGAGCCGGCGCCGAGCCCGTGCTACGCTCTCGGCCCGCAGGCGGATAGCTCAGTGGTAGAGCACCGTGTTTACACCGCGGTGGTCGCAGGTTCGATCCCTGTTCCGCCTACCGAGGACCAGCGTCGAGGCGTCGCGTGACCGAGCAGCCCGGGGTCGGAGGGGCCGTCGAGGGTCGGGTCAGTTTGCGCGGCGGGGTTTGGCGCGGCAGTGGAGCTCGAGGGCTTCGCGGAGATCTTCGAGGGCGACCGGCTTGCGGAGCACCGGGAGATCGTCGGGGTACTTGTCGGCGGCGGTCATCACCACGATGGGTGGAACGGGCCCCCGATCCTCGAGACCGACCTTCTGCAGGAAGTCCCACCCGTTCATGCCGGGCATCATGAGATCGAGCAGGATGAGGCAAAAGCCGTGCATCCGATCCATCTCGTCGAGGGCCTCGGCTCCATCTTCGGCCGGCACGACGTCGTACCCTTCCTCGTGGAGGACTTCCTCGAGGAGCTCGCGGAACTCGGCATCGTCTTCGACGACGAGGATCCGTCGCAGCTCCTCTCGTTGCGGTGGATCGGAATTCGTTCGATCGCTCACGTCCTTGGTCCCCCGGCCGACGTGCGGCCGCGCGTTTCGTCGCTCCAGCGCCCACGGATCGCCGAGCCCGCTGTCGCGCCGTCTCGTGGGATTGCGGCGCCATCGAGGTTCTCGAGCGGAGCCGGCCTGACCGGCATCGGGGTCTTCGGTCGCTGTCTCATCGGTTTCGAAACACCGCGGCGGGCGTCGGATCTGCGATTTGCCGGTAGCCTGGTCCTCTCGACCGGCGTTGCAACGAATTCGCACGCGTACGCACCTCCTCCGTCGGGTTCGTGGAGCCCCTCAGCGAACGGGGACCGACCGACGGGTGAGGCGCCGTTCGTGCACGCGGACTCCCGCGGTCACGTCGTCGACCTCGGCGTCGCTGCGGTGTGCTCGGTCCCGCGGGGGGTCTATCGTTCCGACTCGGTGCCTGCGGCGTGCTCGCGAAGCACCCGCTCCAGCACCTTGGCGTCCACCGGCTTGGTCAGGTGGAGGTCGAAGCCGGCCTCCTGGGCCTCGCGTTGCACCTGATCTCGACCGTAGCCGGTCAGCGCGACGAGCAGCGCGTTCGGAAGCTCGGAACGCAACGTCCGCGCCACGGCGTAGCCGTCGAGCTCGCCGGGCAGGCCGATGTCGCAGATGACCGCGTGCGGTCGGTGCTCTCGGGCAGCCTCCACGCCCGAAACGCCATCGTGCGTCACATGGGCACCGTGACCGAGGAGTTCGAGCAGCATGCCCAGCGTCGTGGCCGCATCCACGTTGTCCTCGATGATCAGCACATTCATGTGCGCCGAACGAAGGATAGCGTCCGAAAGGATTCCGTCACACCCGAGGCGAGGGCGATCGGCGCGCCCCTCGATTCTGCCACGACACCCCCCGATCCCCGATCCGGACCGACCCGTGGAAGGGAGCTGAACGCTCGACGCCCCAATTGGGCGCGGCCGGCATCCGGGAGCGGTGGAGCCAGGGTCGTCCTGGGCGCCGCGCGGAGCCGGCCGGGTCGGGCCCCGTCGGGGGGCCACTCCAACCGTACCTGAGCCACCCGCATCGGCCAGTGCAAGGCCTGCGCAGCCGACCGATGCTCGCCGCATGGTTTGCCACCGGCTGCGCTGCACGGGAACAATGTCCCGGGCGCCTGCTTCGCCCGGCTCGCACGACTCTCGTACACTTGGCGGCCAGGTGGGTCCAATTCTAATCATCGAAGACGAGGACGATGTTCGCGATCTGACGGCCGAAGCTCTCGTGGAGCACGGCTATACGGTCGAGGTCGCCGCGGACGGACGAGAAGGTCTGGCCAAGCTCCGCGCGACCAAAAAACCGTGCCTGATCCTGCTGGATCTCATGATGCCGGTCATGAACGGCTGGGAGTTTCGTGCCGCCCAGCTCCGGGATCCGTGCATCGCCTCGGTTCCTGTCATCATCTTCAGCGGAGCGCGACACCTCAAAGAGAAGCTCGCGCAGCTCCGCGTCGAAGCCAGCCTGAGCAAGCCGTTCCGCGTCGACGCGCTGCTCGCCGCGGTTCGCCGCTACTGCGCGCCCCCCTCCTGACGGATCACCGCAGGGGCACGAGGGCGCGACGAAGCGCGTCGAGAGAGGGCGGCTTGACCAGGTGTTCGTCGAAGCCGCTCTCCAGAGCACGTTGACGGTCTCGGTGCTGGCCGTAGCCGGTCACCGCCACCAGCCGCGGCGGCGTCTCCCACCGAGCGGTGCGTAGCTCTCGCGCGACGTCGTAGCCGGTGACGTCCGGCAGACCGATGTCGACCAACACGACGTCGGGCTTCTTGGACAGGACGAGATCGACGCCGCGTCGGCCGTTCTCGGCCGCATCCACGCGGTGCCCCCATGTCTCGAGCAGCGCGGACACGGTGTGGCGCACGTCCGGGTTGTCCTCGATCACCACGATCCGCAGGGGCGTGATCTGCTCGTCGGCGACGTCGACCGTGCTCGCCCGCTCGGGCGACGGGAGTCCGCGAGGCAGGCGAACCTCGAAGCGGCTCCCCTGCCCTGCGCCTTTGCTGCTGGCGGTCACCGTCCCGCCGTGCAAGTCGACGAGGCGCTTGACCAGCGTCAGCCCCAGTCCCAGGCCTCCGTTGCCGGCCCGCTCCTGGACGAAGATCTCGAAGACCCGCTCGATCATGTCCTCACGGATGCCGCGCCCGTTGTCCTCCACGACGACGACGACCTCGTCGCCGTCCGTCCCGTACCTCACCCGGATCGTCCCCCCCGGATCGGTGTAGCGGGCGGCGTTGTTGAGGAGGTTCGCCACGATCTGCGTCATCCGCAACGCGTCGGCCTGCAACACGACCCCCCGCTGGTCGCACTGGACCTCGAGGGTATGACCGGCCGCCTCGATGGCGGCCGAGCTGGCCGAAATCGCCATCTCGATCACGCGATCCAGGACGATTTCGGTGGGCTGCAGGCCGATCTTCCCCGAGTTGATGCGCGACACGTCGAGCAGGTCGTCCATCAACCGGCGCAGGTGTCCGACCTGCCGTTCCATCAGGTCGCAGGTCTCGAGGAGCTTGCGGTCGCGGGCGTGCCGAAGACGGATCAGCTCCACGCTGTTGACGATGGGCGCCAGGGGGTTGCGCAGCTCGTGGGCCAGGAGCGCCAAGAACTCGTCCTTGCGTCGGTCCGTCTCCTCCAGGCGCCGGTTGATGCGAACGAGCTCTCGTTCCGCCCGCTCCAGCTCGCGCACCGCGTTCTCCAGCTCCTCGGCCTTGCGCGCCAGCTCGGCGGCGGCGCGGCGCTCCTGTTCGACCTGGCGGCGCAGGGTCTTCGCCTCCCAGCTCTGCCGCTCGATGGCCAGGCGGCGCTGGTGCTCGCGGCTCTCGTGCTCGCGCAGCATCTCGGCCTGGCGGGCGACCTGCGCGGTGCGGCGCCGCAGCTCGACGAAGACGCCGACTTTGGCCCGCAAGACCTCGGGCACGATGGGCTTGAACAGAAAGTCGACGGCGCCCAATCCGTAGCCGCGAAGGATGTCGACGTCGTCACGGCTGTAGGCGGTGACGAAGATGATGGGGATGTGCTGCGTGCGAGGTCGGCTTCGGATGAGGCGTGCGGTCTCGAAGCCGTCCATCGACGGCATCTGTACGTCGAGGATGATGACGGCGAAGTCGCCTTCCACCAGGTGGCGAAGCGCCTCGGCGCCCGACGCCGCAGTCACCAGCCTGGGCCCCAAATCGCCGAGCGCCGCCTCGATGGCGATCAGGTTGGCCTTGTCGTCGTCGACGACCAGGATCTCCGGGGGATCGCCAGACGACCCTGCCGCCTCGTCGCTCCGACCGAGCTTCGCGGGTTTCGCCGAGGAGGATGCTTTCATGCTTGCGTCCCGCCGCCGAAGCTGCAGCGGCCTCGCGATCGGAGATGCGAACAAAGGCCACCGTTGGCAACCTCGCCGGAAGGCCAGGTCGCCGAGGGCGTCCCGAGCCGGGCCGAGCGACCGATCGAGGGACGAAGAGCCGGCCCGCCGATGCACGTGGCCGCGAAACCGTGCGTTTCGCACCGCGAGACACATCGCCACATCGAGGCGAACCGCCACACTGGCTGGCCGGCCGGCCGGGACTTCGTGTCGCGGGTCAATCGGTAGGAAGGCGTGTCTTCGGCAGGCTCGCCTGCGCGGTGGGATCGGGGCTCGGCGATCCGTCGTGCGGCTCCTGATCCTCCAACCAGTCGAGGTAGACGGTGATGGCTCGCAGCACCCTTTCGGAGATGACGGTCTTGGGAACGCAGGCATGTCGCCCAAACCCTGTCGGACCTGGAACGCCACCACCTTCTTCGGCAGGGGCTTGTCGTTGAGCGAGGGACCCAGCCCGGCGTCACCACCCGGGTGGCAAGCGTTGCAGTAGCGCAGGTGGCTCGTTCGGATGCTCGCGCAGCACGTGCTCCGGCGGTGGCCCGCCCGGTGGCTGAAAGCCGCGCTCCGCCCCGACAACACGAGATCCCGGGCGGGAACGTCGTGGAAGGTCGGATGCCGGGCGAGCCAGCCATAGTCGAAGTTGTCGGGGCCCACGACGCCCGCGTTGGTGGCCGTGCCGACGGCGAAGTACAGCTTGCCGTCGGGTCCGACGACGGGTCCGTTGGTGTGGTGGTCGCCCAGGCTCGGCAGGTTCGAGACGAGCACGGTCGTGCTGCCGTCCAGAGTGATGCGCACGAGCCGCACGTCCTCGCCACCGCCCTTCGAGCCGCGCAGCCGGTCGCAACCCGACGCCACGACCGCGAGCGTCAGCAAGATCGTCTACGCTCCCGTCCACCGTCGCACGTCGACGGCTTGCGATGAGCCGCGCCCCTTTCAAACGCGTGCGCTCGGCGGCGCCGGGCTGCCGGCGCCGCGCGAGCTTCGGTCAGGGCGACTTGCGCTCCGTCCGACGCTCCCAGGCCTCCTTCTTGTGCTTGAGCCAGGGGCGATACGGGGTCGACTCCGGCAACGGGGGCAGGCCGTATCGCTCCCGCACGAAGTCCGGGAGCTGGCCCATGATGGCGTTCTTGCAGTGCTCGACGTGCTCGACCTTCTCGGCACCGCTGCGCGCGAGCAGATCTTCGGGCGAGTACCAGCCGTGTTTGCGCACCTGCTCGGGCGAGGGGATCTTGTACCAGACCTTGACGAGCTCGACCTTGCGGGGTGCTTCACCCTGGTGCGTACGCGCCCATTCGCGGCAATGCCAGCGGGCGTACCACTTGCGGTACCACTGGGTGTTCCCGGACTCCCCGCCGATGATCCGCCGGTTCATCTTGCGCATGCGGTCGTTCCAGATCCACGGAATGGGCTTGCGCTCCTCGGCGTAGACGTCGGTGCGCATGTCCCAGACCTCGCCGCTTTGGTCGGTGACCAGAACCTTGAGGAAGACGTTCGACCGCGGTGGATTGGGCGCGAACATCCCCCAGCTCTGCGCGGTCTGGGTGGTCTGCAGCCACGCCGCGAACACCTGGCGTGCCGGTCCGCGGAAGGTGCTCACGCAGTCCTTGTTCGGCAGCAGCCAGGTGGCGACCGCGGTCAGATGCCAGATCACCAGGCCACCCACCAAGAGGCGCCCCAGCGGGCCGTAGGCCCAGGGCGTGCGCGGGGCCCCCTTGTGGGGATCGTCGATCGACAACGACGTCTTGCCGTCGAGCCTCCACCGGTGGACCCCGACGACCACCACGAAGACCAGCGCCGCGACCCAGATCCATCCCCACCACCACGAGGGGGCCCACACCGCCCGAACGACGACGCCCAGCACGACGATGCCGAGCGTGACGACCATGGACCACACGGGCAGCTCGGCGGCGTCCCGATGATGGTGGGGCGCCGCCGGGTCCTCGGCCGGAAGCGGCGGCTTCCCCTCCACGACGTCGCGGGGGATCCACGGAACGCCCAGACGGGCCAGGCCGCGGCCGAGCATCCTGAGCACCGCCGCGACCTCGTGTCCGGTGAAGAACGGGATGCAGGCCGAGATCATGCCGGTCTGGAAGTGACCGATGTTCATCATCACGAACACGTGGCTCTGGAACACCAACGCGAGGAAGATCCAGATCCGCCGACCGAGAAACCACCGCGAGAACCACGCCCGGTCGAGCACGTACGTGCGCGCGAGCGGGCGGCCGGCGATGCGACCGACCCGAAACGGCCGCGTGCCGAGGCGCCACCACCACCAGCCCAAGAACCCGACCAGCACGATCCAGCCCCCGGCGAACCACACGCGATCGAAGGGGACGAAGTGCACGTCCCAGGTGAGCCAGGTGACCGCGCCCGCAGCCGCGGCGAGGCCCACCCAACACGTCCGCACGGCCCACAGGCGCCAGCCCGTCAGGCGCGGCAGCTTCTCGCCGATCGCCCATCGCGTCACGAGACCGACGACGACCACGGGAAAGAAGACCTCCCACCAGTGCGTCACCCAGGTCATCAGCCTGAACACCGTGGTGCCGAGGACCGACGACATCTGCTGGGGATAGAACCGATAGAAGTGGTCCATGTTGAGGGCGTAGTAGAACGCGTCTCCTTTGGCCCACACCGTCCCGTTCTTGACGATTCCGGTGTAGGTGTAGATCGTCGCGAGCTGCAGGATCAGGAGACGGCGCGGCCACACCGGGATCAGGCGGTAGACGGGGGCCAGTCCGTGCGGGTGCTCGTCCGAAGGAGGCACCCCGGCGCCTCCGCCCGGGCCGCCCCGTTCGGAGAGCCGGCCCAGCTTGCGCAGCTTTCGGCAGCGCAGCCAATTGTCGACGCTGTAGGCGTGGCCGCTGCGGGCCAGGATCAGGTAGGCCAAAAAGCAGCGGTACACGAGCTCGGTCCCTTCCCAGAACAGGTGGTTGCGGACCATCAAGCTGTTCATCAAAAAGAAGGTCGCGACCCCCATCGTCCGGGTGCGAAACCCGATCATGAACATGAAGGCCACGAGCTCGAACGCCCACAGGTGGATCCAGAACGCCGTCGGCGAGTCCCAGAAGTACAGAAGCGAGTAGTTGGGCCCCTTCGCGAACTCGAGCACCGCACGGGCGTCGAAGAACCCCCAGGGCTCGTCCCCGAAACCGTCGCCGAAGCCGGCGAACTGCTTGGACGCGAACACCTGCCGCGCCACGTCGGCCGTGAAGATGCCCTCGTCCGTGAACAGGAACGTGAAGTACTCCCACAACCCGTTGATGTTGCAGATGGTGAAGAAGCCGAAGACGATGCGGAAAAGGGCGACCGGTCGCGGATCGTCCATGGTCAACCACCAGCGACGCCAACGATCGGACTGGGCGATGAACATCAGCGCCACGCAGATCGCCGCGAACAGAAGCAGCCATCCGACGCGGGGAGACAGCGCAATCGCTTCCTGATTGGGGATACGGTCGTCGAGCATCGACGAGCCGAGTAGGGCCAACGACACGGCTTCGAGTGTTCGGCGCCCCCGGGAACTCGACGAGCGCAAATCCGTCGTCGGGAAGGTCACATGGTCGCGGGCCCCGCCGCGCCGCGCGACGACATTGCGTTGCGCGAACGGTCGTCTCGCGGGTCCAACGTCCTTCGAGGATCCGAAGCTGCTGCGCCCGATCGGGGTGACGCTACGTCAGGGTTCCACGGCGGGCCAGGATCCAGGGGGAGGACGCCACGATCAGGCGTCACGGCACCCCCGTCGCAGCGTCCGTCGACCGGAGAAGAGCTCGATGATGTTCATGATGCTCGGCGCGTCTTCGACCTGGGTGCACCTCGGGTCTCCGATCACACTGACCCTCTTGTGGCTGACCCTCGGCACGATCTTCGTCGTTTTGCTCCGGAAGGTCCTGCGCAACGACGACGACCTCGGCAACCCCCGCGGTCTGTGAAGGTCGCGACGGGCCCGCCCCGCGCCAGGGCGGGCCGTCGATCGGGACGCGATGGTGGGCGGTCAGATCCGCCCCGACCGTGGACGCCGGCGCGCGGCGAGCCCCCCAAGCCCCAGGAGCAACAGCGCCCACCCCGTCGGCGGCGCGCTGCTGCGGCATCCGCAACCGCTGTCGTCCATGGTGCCCGCCCCCGCGCTGTCCGAGCTGCCGTCGGTGTCGGTGGCGGTCGCATCCCCGTCGGCGCCGGTGGTCGTGTCGTCGGCCGACGCCGACGCGCTGGCGGAGGTGTCCTCGGCCGTCTCGTCGGCCCCGTCGCCCGTGCTCTCGTCGACCCCCGAGGTGGTGCTCTCCTCGCCGACGAAGTCGACGAGGACGGTCGGCAGGGCGTGCGGCTCGCTCAGCGGCGGCTCGCCGACGCAGCTCACGTACGCATACTCGAACGCGGGCTCGATCACATAGTCGCCGGACGGATGGGTCGGCTCGCCGACCGAGCGCACGACCATCTGGACCTGTCGGCTGGTTCCGAACGGCACGTCACCGATCGCGACGCCGCTGGTGAGCGCGGCCGCGTCGACGGGGTCGCCGTCGACGTCGCCCTCGTTGCCGTCGAGCGTGAAGCTCTCCAGCGCCAGTCCTTCGGGCAACGGGGCGGTCAGGATCACGTCGTCGGCGTCGACCAGGCCCACGTTCTCGAGGTCGATCGTGATCGTGGTCGTCTGGTCGAGCATGACGGCCGACGGGGCCGCGGCCGCCCCCGTCCCGCCGCCGGAGAAGTCGGGCGCGTTGACCTGGATGCCGAAGCCCACCAAGGTGGGGATGAAGGAATCCCCCGCTGTCTGCGTGCGGAGAACCGCCGAGGTCTGCCCGTTTCCGAGGTGCCCGGCGTCCGAGCCGACGGCGATGGTGGTGACGTCCCATCCCTGTCGACCGCCCGACACGTTGGTTCCGGCGGCCGCGTCGTGGTTGCGCATGCCGAAGGTCCCGGCGACGTCGACCATGCCATCGCTGCCGTTGATCTGCGAGGCGAAGAAGTTGTCGGCCGGGTTGTTGGGTCCCTCGAGGATCACGAAGGTGTCGGCCGCCGTCGGAGCGATGGCCAGGCTGTCGCCGACGCGGTCGGCGTCGCCCTCCAGCGCGCTGACGATCACGCGGCCCTGGAAATCACCCGACGGCGGGGTGCAAAAGCCCTCGAAGAGGTAGTCCTCCTGCTCTCCCTCGTCGACGAACGAGCCCCCCACGAAGATGGTCATGTTGCGGATCGGCTCGCTGCTGCTGCGGTAGGCGACGATCAAAGTCCAGCCCCCGGCGTTGAGCGAGTTGATGGTCGAGTCCTGCGTGGCCGGGATGCCCGAGACCAGGTACGCCCCCGCGCCGTGCTCGGCCACGAAGTCGGTGACGTCGGCGGAGCGCACGTAGTCGTTGGCCGCGAAGCCGGAGATCGAGGTCTCCTGGATGTCCAGCGCCGTCGCGGGGTCGGGGGTGACCTCGAGGATGTCGCCGCCGAACGACAACGTGACGGGATCGTCGACGAACGCGGTGACGTCCTCGGTGCCGTACAGGGTGCTCCCGCCCCACACCAGCTCGGCGTGCAGCACCTCGTGCTGGTCGGGCAGCACGAGGACGGCCTCGGTCCCGGCCTGCGTCCAGTCGTTGGTGGTGCCGGCGAACCACGGGTTCCCGACATTGACCGGAGCATCGTCGACCGCGTTGGGGTCGAGGCTGGCGAACGTGCCCACCGAATCCAGCGTGCCCGGACCGTTGGCGTCGAGCTCCTTGCTCAACCCCACGGCGTTGCCGGTCGCCACGATGTTGCCCGCCGCCGTCGCCGAGAACCGCAGCTCGCTGGCCTGCAGCGGGCCCGTCATCGACAGGCCGGCAATCGTCCCCAAAAGCATCGAGTCTCTCGTACGTAGGCGCATGAGCGCGGGAGCATACACTCGCGTTTTGCGGGTCGTCCACGCATGCAAAGCGCTTCGCCGGCGGCGAAGCGCTCGCGTCGGGGGTCGCCCGCGACCCGCTATCGCCGTTTTTCTCGGCTCGGCGCGGGGGCCCGACGTCGACGATGGAGCCGTCCGACGAGCAGCAGCACCAGCGGATGGGCGGCATTGCGCGGCTCGGCGTGCGTGCACCCGCAGCCACCGTCGCCCTGGCCTGCCCCCGGGCCGGGCAACCCGTGGGTCGACGCTCCGCCGGAGCCGTCGCTCCCCTCGTCGCCTCCGCCGGACTCGTCGCCGCCACAGCGGGGGTCGGGCGCTCCGTTTTCGAGAGGACACTGGGCGTCGTCGATCACCCAGATCTCCGGGCCGCTGCCCTGAACCAAGAACGGGGTCGGGCGAAGGGGTGTCCCCTCGTGGAGGTCCTCGAGGATGTGCGCGGGCCAGATCTCGATCTCGTCGGGGTCGATCCCCCACGCCACGGCGACCTCCGGCGAGACCGCGCGGCGGTGGCCGGGATCGATCCCGGCAAACGCGAGCAGGCGGAAACGTTGATTCT
>CAZYSW010000061.1:0-2205 GCA_964650105.1 uncultured Nannocystaceae bacterium | reverse complement strand
GGTGGCCGGGATCGATCCACCACAGGCGATCGTCGGCGGTGTCGTCGCTCCGCACGACCACGCGGATCTCGGGAAACGAAGGACCTTCGGGCAGCTCCGTCAACGCGTCGTCGTCCACGTGCGCGACGTGCCACAGCGGCGAGAACTCCCAGTGCCCGAAGGAGGCGGGGTCCACGACGTGGCGCCGCACGCCGTCGGGGAGCCCGGGGGGTGGACACGACAGCTCGAGCGGGCTGGCCTCGACCTCCGCGGGCACGCCTTCCTCGGGCGGAAGCGCATACACGAACACGGGGTGGACCTTCCCGTCCCGCATCGCCATGGGGACCTCGATCTCGAAGCCGTGCTCGCACGAGCCGAGCGTCTCGCACAGATCCTCGCGGTAGCGGTCCGCCGGAACCTCGATCGCGATGGACCCCGACTCGCCGTACGGAGCGTCGAACGACAGCCGGACGTCGATCGAGGCCTCCGGCGCGTGCTCGCTTTGGGCCCATCCCACGATCGCCGTGCAGTCCGTTCCCTCCACCGCGCCGTGGGCGTCGCCCGTCAGACCGAGGAGCTCCTCGTACGCCCTCACCAAGGACATGTACGGCGACACGTAGACGTTGCCCACGCCGTCGACGTCCTGACGGATGTTGAAGTGGAGGTGGATGGTCGTGGGCGTTCCGCCGAAGGCGTTGGAGACCGTCCCCAGCACCTGACCCTCTTCGACGGTCTGTCCCACCGACACCGCGATGTCGTTGCCGTGGAGGTAGTCGAAGCGCGTGCCGTCGGCCGCGGTCACGTACACCGAGTAACTCCCGATGTTGGTGACGGTGCCGGCCGCGGCGGCGACCATGGGGTGCACGCCGTTGTCGCAGGTCGCCGGTCGAATGTCCTGGCCCTGATGACCCGTGCCGGCGGGGCACAGCGGCATGTCCCAGCTCCGGGTCTCGCAGTAGTTGTCGTGCCAGGGGTAGCTGTAGTTCTCGACGTCACACTGGCCGCCCCCGGGGCCCTCCGCACCGCCGTGGCCCCACACCTGCGAGTTGGCGAAGGCGGGCGCGGACTCGATGGGAAACCGCATGCCCGGGGCGAACACCGTCTCCACGGGCGCGCCCTGGCCCGAGCCGGGCACCAACGCGCCGGGCGGCTCGTAGGTGAACGGCTCCGCACCCGAGGCCGACGCGGGCACGATCGAACAAAGCACGACGGCGAGCCCTCGACGTCTCATCGCTCGTCCTCCTCGGGGCCGACGAAGCGCAACGAGGCGGCGAGCTCTCGCAAGAAGACGTCGTCGTGGCACGGCGGCGCGTCCGGGCCCTCGCACTCCAGCGAGAGGTCGTAGGCGACCCCGTGCTCGATCCAACTCGCCACGCGGATGCCCTCGTTTCGGGTGACGAAGCCGGGCAGCCCCCGCACCGCGTCTCGGGGCGCGACGGGTCGAATCCCGGGATGAAGGCGCGCCATCTTGCTGGCGTGCAAGGCCATGGTGTAGCCGTCGCCGGCCGACCACACCGCCGTCCACGTGGGGCCGTTCATGACGCGAATCCCGTCGAGCAGCGCCGGGTCGGAGGGCACCAGGACGGGCAGTCGCGCCTGGGCCACCGCGAGGTTCGCCTCGGCATCGAGTTGCGCGCGAAGGACCGCGTCGGCGTGGCCGGATGGTGGCCACTGGACGATGCGCGGGACGGCTTCGCCCCCGAGCACGATCCCGCGGTCGGGCGGCCGCGCGGCCGTCGACGCGCGGGCCGACGCCGGAGGCGACGGCACAGGGCCGGCTTCGCAGGCCATCGAGACGAGCAACAGGCCGCCGAGCATCCACGTCCTCGTTCGCGAGCCGATCATCGTCATCCCCGGCCCGAGTATCGACGACTGCGAGCGCCGCGACAACCCGAGAGGTTTCGCGGGCGCTTTCGTGGTAAGCAGACCCCTCGCATCGTTTCGACGAGGTGGTCGCATGTCCACGACGATCAAGAGCGTTTCCAGGGAGTCGCGCATCTTCGAGCCGCCCGCCGATTTCGCGGACCAGGCCCACGTCGGCTCGTTCGAGGCCTACGAGCGCATGTATCGACGATCGATCGAGGACCCCGAAGGCTTTTGGGCCGAGCAGGCCCGCGCGCTGCACTGGTTTCGATTTCCCAGCAAGATCCGAGCCTGGACGCCGCCGCACGCTCGGTGGTTCGAGAACGGCACTACCAACCTGGCCTACAACTGCCGCGACCGGCA
>CAZYSW010000060.1:0-17667 GCA_964650105.1 uncultured Nannocystaceae bacterium | reverse complement strand
CGGAGCGCGCCCGTGGATGGTGTGGAACCCGTAGGTGTTCATGTAGTACGGGAAGCGGCTGGAGCAGCCGATCCCCGACACGAACACGAATTTCTCCTTGCTCACGCCCATCTCGGGGAGCGTGCGCTGCAGCGCGGCCAAGATGGCGTAGTCGCCGCAACCGGGGCACCAACGTACCTCTTGATCGGAGACGAAGTCCTTCTTCGTGAGCTTCTTGCTCGGCGTGTCCATGTCAGTTGCCCTCCTGGGGCGTGCCGGTCAGTGCGGCTTCGATTCCGCGCTCGATCTCCGACACGCGGAAGGGTTGTCCAGCGATCTTGTCCAGCGGCTCCGCCGGGACCAGGTACTCGGCCCGGAGAATGCGACTGAGTTGCCCGTTGTTGAGCTCGGGCACCAGGATCTTCTCGTAGCCGCGAAGGAGATCCCCGAGGTTGCGGGGAAGCGGCCACAGGTGTCGGATGTGGATGTGCGAGACGTCGAGGCCTTTTTGTCGGCTTCGACGGACGGCCTGGTTGATGGCGCCGTAGGTCGATCCCCAACCGACGACCACGAGCTTGCCCTTGGTGTCGCCGATCTCGACGTGCTGCTCGGGAACGTCATGCGCGATCCGCTTGACCTTCTCCTCGCGGGTCTTCGTCATCTTGTGGTGGTTGGCGGGGTCGTAGGAGATGTGCCCGCTGTCGAAGCTCTTCTCCAGGCCGCCGATGCGGTGCTCGAGACCCGACGTGCCGGGCTTGACCCACGCGCGGGCCAGCGTCTCGGGATCGCGGAGGTACGGGTGGTATCCCTCGGGATCGGTGCGGAACTTCACGTCGATCTTGGGAAGCTCCGCGAAGCTCGGAATCCTCCACGGTTCCGCGCCGTTGGCGATGTATCCGTCGGAGAGCACGATGACGGGCGTCATGAACTTGACCGCGATGCGGACCGCCTCGATGGCGAGCTGAAAGCACTCCCCCGGGGAGGCGGGGGCCAGCACGCAGGCCGGTGCATCGGAGTTGCGACCCCAGACCGCCTGGAACAGGTCGGCCTGCTCGGTCTTGGTCGGCATGCCCGTGGAGGGGCCGGCACGTTGGACGTCGAAGATGACCAGCGGCAGCTCGGTCATGATCGCCAGCCCGATGGCTTCGCCCTTGAGCGCCATGCCCGGCCCGGACGTGGCCGTCGCTCCGATCGCGCCGGCCCACGAGGCTCCAATCGCCGAGCAGACCGCTGCGATCTCGTCCTCGGCCTGGAAGGTCGTGACGCCGAAATGCTTGAGCGGGGCGAGGCTGTGCAGCACCGACGACGCGGGCGTGATCGGATACGAACCGAACATCACCGGGAGGTCGGCGAGGCGACCGGCAGTCGCCAGGCCCCACGCCAGCGCTTCGTTCCCCGTGATGTTGCGGTAGTGGCCCGGAGCGAGCTTGGCCCTGGGGACCTTGTAGCACCCGATGCCGCTGGGCAGCTCGGCGGTCTCGCCGTAGGCGTGGCCCGCATTGAGCGCCGCGATGTTGGCCTGGGCGATTTCGGGCTTGCCGGCGAACTTCCGCTCCAGCCACTGCAGCGTGGGCCCCCGATCGCGGCCGAACATCCAGTACAAGAGGCCGAGGGTCCACAGATTCTTGGTGCGGCCAGCCTCCTTGGCCCCGATGCCGAGGTGCTCCACCGCGGCGGTGGTCAGCCTCGAGACGTCGACCTCCAGCACCCGATAGGGATCGAGGGTTCCATCGGTCAGGGGGTTGCTCGTGTAGCCCGCCTTCTTGAGGTTGGTGCTCGTGAACGCGCCGGTGTTGACGATGATGAGGGCACCGTGCGGGAGGTCGCCGAGGTTCACCTTGAGCGCGGCGGGGTTCATGGCCACCAGCACGTCGGGTTCGTCACCCGGCGTGAGCACGTCGTGCGAGGCGAAGTGGATCTGGAAGCCCGACACCCCGAAGGTCGTTCCGGCAGGGGCTCGGATCTCGGCCGGGAAGTCGTGAAAGGTGGCCAAGTCGTTCCCGGCCACGGCGGTGGTCTGCGTGAACTGGGTGCCGGCGAGCTGCATGCCGTCGCCGGAGTCGCCAGCGAAGCGAATGACGACCGACTCTAGGGTTTCGCGTTGGGACTCAGAGACCGGGGTGTCCATGACTGTGAGCTCGTGTTGGATCGCGCGGCGGGCGAAGCCCGAGGGTGAGGGAATCGGGAGCGAAGAGTAGTGGCTCCCCCAGACCGGGAAAAGCCCCGCGCTTGGCCGCAGAAAAGGCGACGGGTGGTCGCCTGCGGCGGAGTATGGCGCCGCCTTGCGGCGTTGTCACCACCAAGGCGGTTTCGTCGCGGTTCTGGCCACCAAAAGGCGCGGACCTGTGCGCCCCGCCACCGAGGATCTTTACCGGGGGACGGGCGTGGGCGTTCGAGGCGCGTTCCGGCTCACATGCACATGTCGTAGACGGGCAAGCCCATCCCGAACGAGAGATTGTGGACGCAGACCATCCCCGCAGGGCAGGTCTGCCCGTTCGAACAGTCCAGCGCGCACAAAAAGACCGAGTTCATGTTGGGATCGAGTGCTTCCACGCACATCGCCGGCGCATTGCTGTCGACGGGAACCGGGTCGCAGTCCACGTCGGGATCGACACACCCGTCGTCGGAGCAGAAACCATCGGTCTCGATGTGGATGCAGATGTTGGCCGCGCCGCTGCAGGTGTTGTTGTCGAGCGTGCAGTGGGAGTACATCCCGCTGTCGGGCTGGCCCCCCTGTTGCCCGCCGGTGGTGGACGTCGAGGTCGAGGTGGAGGTCGACGAGGTGCCGTTGGTGTCACCTTCGTCGTCTTCGGCGGTGGTTTCGGTGGTTTCGGTGGTTTCGGTGGTGGACGTCGAGTCGGAGCCGTCGGAGACCGGGCTCGTCGTGCCGGACGTGTCGCCGGTGTCGCTCGTGTCGCCCGTGTTGCCCGTGTCGCTCGCCGAGGTGTCGGCCTCCGACCCGTCGGCGGACGCGCCGGGGCCGTTTTCCCCGGCGTCGGCGCTGACGCTCGTGGTCAGAAATCCCGTCGAGCTGCCGCTCGTATCGGCGTCACCCTGGGACGTCGTGTCCCCGACGGTCACCCGGCCGAAGGTCGTTCCGCTGTCGGCGCTTCCCGCCGCACACCCCGCTACACCGAGGGCCAGTGCGCCCCACCACCAAGCAATTCGCACGATTTCACCGTAACACGAGTGAACCGGCTGACGCCATGGGCGCAAGTCGCCCTTCAGCTCGCGGCGGTGACGAGTCGCTCGATGTAAGCCTCGTAGTCGGCGAGCGTCGGGCCGGAGGGGGCGGCCGGGAGCTGGGCGAGCGCCGCGGGGCCCGTGAAGCTCGCCTTGGGATCCACGACCGCGCCGGCCCACTCGAGCAGGTACACCCGGCCGTGCACGTCGCGAACCCGCTGGCCCGAGACGGGCCCCTTCTGCAGGCGCGCCTGCCATCGGAGCACCTTCTTAGCGAAGGGACGGGACCAGTCCCGATGTCGCTCGGTGTACACCGCCGCGCGGGCGGGGTCCCGCTCGGCGAGTGCGTCGCGGATGTTCGCGCCGAGTTTCGCGGCATTGCGGGCGTCGTCGAGGAAGCGGCTGCGTGCAGGACCGCGGCCTTTGAGCAGAATGCGGTGGCCGATCTCCACCGTGTCGCCGCCCACCCGAAGCCGGGTGGCGGGGAGGCTTTCGTCGATCGTCACGGCGACCGCATCACCACCCACCGCGGCCACCAGGGCCCCCGCGGACGCCGACGGCGCGGCCACCTCGACGGGCGCGAACGCCCGGGCGACACGGGGCAGGCAGAGATTCGCGGCCGCGACGGCGCTCAGGGCCGCGGTGTTCGCGAGCCAGGATCGGCGGGTCAGCACTCGAGGCGCTTCGACGGCGCGCGCATCGGGATGTTCAAGGGGCACGACACGAGACTAACAGCAAACTCATTGAGGGGGCTCACGCGTCGCTTCCCCGGCCTCTCCAGCCGCGCGACCGCGACGCGGGGCTGCTACGGTGGAGGCATGGTCGAACCGACCCCCGACATCGACGAGCTGATCGACAGCGGCTTGCGAGCCCTCGACGAGGACGACCTCGACCAGGCCGAGCAGATCCTCGAGCGGGCGCAGGGGGTCGCCGGCGAGAACCACGTCCGGGTGTTGCACCTGGCGGGGCTGCTCGCGTGGGCGCGAGACGACTACGAGCGCGCGACGGGATTCCTGATGCAAGCCGCCGACGCGCGGCCCGACCGCGTGGAGATCTATCTCGACGCGGCGGAATGCCTGTTCTCGTGCGGCGAGAACGACGAGGCCGAAGCGCAAGTCCGTGCCGCGCTGGAGCTGCCGGGGCTCGCCGCCGATCAGGCAGACGACGCCCGCCTCCTCCTGAGCCAGATCCGCCTCGAAGACGCCGATGCCGACGAGGCGCTCGAGCTCTTGGAGCAGATCGACGCCAGCCGCAAGACGCACCCGGCGTGGCTGAGCACGCACGCCACGGTGCTGATGATCCTCGGGCGCCACGACGACGCGATCGGCGAGCTCGAGCGAGCCGTCGAGGCGGAGCCCGACGATCCGGATCTGCATTATCAGCTCGCGTTGGCGCTCGAGCACGCCGGTCGCACCGAGGCGAGCCGCCGGGAAATGGCGACCGTCCTCGATCTCGATCTGAAGGAGCTGTACGAGGAGGGCGAGCCGCCCGCCCCCGACTTCGCGCAGACGCAGGAGCTGCGTTCGGTGCTGGAGGGGGTGCTCGAGCAGCTTCCCGATCCTCTGCTGCAGCTCGTGGGGACGGCGCCCATCACGGTGCAGAGCCATGCCACCAAGGAGCAGGTCCTCGAGGAAGGCTTGAATCCCCGCAGCATCTTGTGCTTCCGGGGCACGCCGGCCGGCGAGGGTCGAGAGGCGGAGCTCACCGGAATCGTCATCATGCGCGACATCCTGGCCGCGTCGGTCATGGATGAGGACGACGTCGAGGACGCGCTGTTCGAGGCGCTCGAGGACGAGATCGGCTATTTCTTCAAGCGAGACGACTTCGTCTCGGCGGAGGCTTGAAACGGAGATGTCCACCGACGGACGGAGGAGCCGCAACGACACGGCGGCCCTCATCTACGACTGGAACGAGAAGGACCGGCGCGGGCCCATCCTGCGCAAGCGGTCCCGTTTCGTCGATGAAACGATTCGCGATGGGCTGCAGTCCCCCTCGGTGACCGACCCCACCATCGAACAGAAGATGGAGCTCGTCCGGCTGATGGACCGCCTGGGGATCCACGTCGTGGATCTGGGGCTGCCCGGAGCGGGACGACGCGCGCAAGAGGACGTCGAGCGGCTGCTCCGGTTCATCGTGGAGGAGAAGCTCCGGATCCAGCCCAACTGCGCGGCGCGGACGGTGGAGGCCGACATCCGCCCCATCGTGGAGATCTCGCAGCGTGTGGGGGTCCCGATCGAGGTGACCGCCTTCATCGGCTCCAGCCCGATCCGGGCCTACGCCGAGAACTGGACCGCGGAGCGGCTGGAGAAGCTGACCCGTGACGCGATCCGGTTCACGGTGAGCAACGGCCTACCTGCCTCCTTCGTGACCGAGGACACCACGCGGAGCCATCCCAGCACCCTGGCCCGGCTGTTCCGCGCGGCGATCGAGGAGGGCGCGACGCGCCTGGTGCTGTGCGACACCTGTGGGCACGCGACACCGGATGGGGCTCGCAACCTGCTCAACTTCACCAAGGCCCTGCTCCGGGCGCTCGACGTGGAGGACCGCGTCGAGCTCGACTGGCACGGCCACGACGATCGCGGCCATGCGCTGCCGTTGGCGCTGTACGCCCTGGAATACGGGGTGGATCGCGTGCATGGGTGCGGGCTGGGGATCGGCGAGCGCGTCGGCAACACGCCGATGGATCTCCTGCTCCTCAACCTGTACTTGCTCGGTGAGCTGGACCCGGCGGAGCACGATCTGTCGTGCCTGGTCGAGTACGTGCAGAAGGTCAGCGCGTACACCAAGGTTCCCATCCACCCCTCGTACCCCCTCAGCGGACGGGACGCGTTCAGGACGGCGACCGGCGTGCATGCGGCCGCGGTCATCAAGGCCGAGAAGATGGGCGACCTCGACCTGGCCGACCGCGTCTACTCGTCGGTGCCGGCGCGATTGTTCGGAAGGCGCCAGGAGATCGAGATCGGGCATTACAGCGGCAGGTCGAACGTGGTGCACTGGCTGCTCACGCACGGCTACGAGGCCGACGACGCGCTGGTCGACCGGATCTTCGCGGTGGCCAAGTCGGTCGATCACACGCTGAGCGAGGACGAGATCGAGGCGGTGATCGCCCGGCAGGCGGAGCGCCCGGCGGGCACGGACGCGTGAGCGAGCGCACCCGGCGGTGTCGCGGCCGGGACCCCCGGGGACGGGGTGGCGCAGCGGCCGGTCGGCGGTGACCAAACCAGGACGAAACCGCGATGTTACGGCGACGGCGCCTCACGGCCGCAGCACGGGCGCTCAGCTAGGGTGGGCGGGTCCATGGCCGTCGTCGTCTTCTTCGTCACCCACTGGCTCGCGTCGGTCTTCTTCCAGACCTTCTTCCTTCATCGGTACGGCGCGCACCGCATGTTCACCATGAGCCCGGTCTGGGAACGGTTCTTCCACCTCGCCACGTTCCTGAGCCAGGGTTCGTCGTACCTCGATCCGAGGGGATACGCGATCCTGCATCGCGAGCACCATGCGTTCTCGGATACGGAACGGGACCCGCACTCGCCCCGCAATCATCGAAACGTGTTCACGATGATGTGGGAGACCAAGAAGCGCTACGACAAGTACGCACACCGCCTGGGCGATCCCGAGCCGCGCTTCGACGGCGGGTACCCCCAGTGGCCGTTCATCGATCGGCTGGCACAAAGCTGGATCATGCGCCTGGTGTGGGTCGGGCTGTACGTCGCCTTCTACTGGCACTTCGCGACGGCGGCCTGGCAGTGGGCGCTCCTACCGTTTCATTTCGTCATGGGTCCGGTGCACGGAGCGATCGTCAACTGGTGTGGGCACAAGTACGGGTATCGCAACTACGACAACGGTGACGACTCCCGCAACACCCTGGTCCTGGACTTCCTCACCCTCGGCGAGCTCTTTCAGAACAACCATCACAAGTACGGGATGAGCCCCAACTTCGCGAGTCGATGGTTCGAGCTCGATCCGACCTATCAGGTGATGCGGCTGTTCGCGTGGCTGGGCATCATCGACCTGGGAGCCCATCCCCAGAAGATGCGCCCACCGAAGGCGACCGGTGTCGCCGCGACGCCCGACGAAGCGGTGGTCGGGGCGGCTGGGGCCAGCGTCCCCGAGACGGCTCCGTGAGGCCACATACGCGGATGCCACTTCGGGGGCGCGATGTCTCGCGGTGATCTCGAGGCCGCGGTCGTTGCGCTCGGGCGCGTCGATCCGCGATGCTCGCGGGCACGGCGAGGCCCGAGGCGCGAGGCGATCCACGGCCGTCGAGCGATTCGACATGCCTCCTTCGCGGGACGCTTGTCGTCGACGCGCCTGCGGCAGTGACCGTATTCTTGCTGAGATGGTGCCTCTTCCGAAACGGGAAGGAGTCGCGACGCTGGTGGTCGCCTCGTGTGTGGCGAGCGCGTGTGCGCAGGGGGTCGGCCCCGCGGGGAACACGTTCGATGCGTCCGTGACCTTCGGCGAGCCCACCGACACCGCGAGTGCGTCGGGCCCGGGGTCCACCGACGGCGAGACCATGGGGGACACGGACGACGGCTCGGACCCCGACGCCGACGGAAGCGGTGACGACGCGGACACCCAAACGGGAGATCCGACCTCGGCGACCGGCGACACCTCCGGCGAAGCGTCCTGCAGCGACGGGATCCTCAACCAAGACGAGTCCGACGTCGATTGCGGGGGGAGCTGTCCGCCGTGCGAGGTGGGGCAGTCGTGCATCGACCCCCTCGACTGCACGACCATGGCCTGCGCGGACGGAAGTTGTGTCGTCCCCTCTTGCGTCACCGACGACGACTGCACCGCGCTCGACGCGGACTGTGTCGTCGGCGTGTGCGGTGCCGATTACGTGTGCGCGACGGAGGCGTCCAACGAGGGCGGCCCGTGCGACGACGGGGATGCCTGCACCGTGGGCTCGACGTGTGGTTCCGGAGCCTGCGGGGGCGGCAGTCCCGTCGATTGCTCCTCTCTGACGGACGACTGCAACGTGGGCGTGTGCGATCCGGTCCAGGGATGCGTCGCCCAGGCGGCCAACGAGGGGGCCTCCTGCACCGGTGCCGATCAGTGTGCGTCGTACAGCTGCGCGGCGGGAGCGTGCACCATGGGGGCGGCGATCGGCTTCTTCGAGGACTTCTCGGACAACACCGCGGGCTGGACGCTGGGCACCGAGTGGCAGATCGGATCGGCGGTGGCGGGTTGCGGAGATCCCTCGACCGATCACACGCCCACGGCCGACAACGGAGTGGCCGGCGTGGTGCTCGGTGGTTGCGCAGCGACGGTGCCGCACGACGATTACTGCCTCACCTCCCCGATCATCGACTCGAGCGCCTGGCCGTCGGCTTCGTTGGGCTACTGGCGCCACCTGTGGAGCGATTACACGCCGTTCATGCAAAACCGCATCGACGTGTGGAACGGGGCGACGTGGAACAACATCTTCTTGACCGGGGGCTCCCCCGGGGTGGACGACAAGGCCTGGACGTGGTTCCAGTACGACATCTCGGCGTACCGCAACGCGCAAATGCAGGTGCGCTGGTGCTTCAACATCGGAAGCACCGGCGTCTTCTCGCGAGGAAGCTGGAACATCGACGACGTCGAGATCGCGCCGACGCCCTGCGTCGCGCCCTAGCCGGCCTCGGTGACCGAGCGTTTCACCCGAGGGGCTCGCGCCCGATCACCACAGGACTTTGAGGAGCTTCTTGCACTCGCGAACGAGGGCCGAGAAGCCCTCGGGGTCGATCCACTTGGGTGGCAGCGGGCGGCGGCGGCCGGGGACTTCGGGGGGAGCGTTGGGAAGCGCGACCTGGAGAGGGAACACCTCGCGGCGGGTCCAGCCCTGCGCGCGAATGTGCGGGGTCTCGAGCGAGATCCAGCCGCGCGGGTCGTCACCCCACGTCAGCCACTGGATGTCTGGAATCGGTCGGTCGTTCGACGGAACGCCGGGCCACAGCACCAGGCCCGGTCGGGCGGTGCCCTCGTGGAAGCGAAACATCGCCGGGAGCAAGAGCGCGTCCCCGGGCAACACCTCGTCGGGCCGCAGGGCGGCGACGGGGCGCTCGAGCAGCGTTCCATGGCTGCGCGTCACCCAAAACGGGGGCGTGGACGACAGCACGTCGTCGACCTTGATGTCGGTGATGGGAGAGCCGGAGATCTTGCTGCGGATCCGTTCGAAGCTCGGTGCTCTGGCGCCGGTCTCGACCGGGGCGGGCGCGTCCTCGACGAGCTTGCGCCGGCCGAGCGGTAGCTTTTTCCACGGGAGCGTCCGAGGGTCGACGCGCCACAATCGCCCGAGTTGGTCGTCCGCCCGGGGCCCCGCGAGAAAGAGGCTCGACTCGCTGGCCAGGGCGAGCGAGGAGGCGGCGCGACCCAGTCGGACCGTCTGCGCTTCCGGTAGGGGTTCGGGCTCTTCTTTGGCGCGGGGGTCGGGCGGGGGCTGAGCGACGAGGAACCGGTCGAGCACGCCGCCGCGACGCAGCACGTAGATCCAGCGATCGTCGCCATCGCACGCCAAAGGCTCCGCGAACGCCGGGTCCACCCGAGGGTAGCGCTCGGCGACGATGCGGAGCGCGCGATGGGTCCACGCGACGGCACCGTCGCGGGCGGCGAGGATGCTCTGCCCTTGCCGTGTCATCCCGAGGGCCACGATGCCTTCCTCGGCGCGGTCCACCGGGCTCGTGGCCTTGAGCTTGAGCTTCATGTACCCCGACGCGTGATCCGGATCGATGACCCAACTTTGGGGGCTGCCGTCGGCGAACATGGCGCGGCCATCGGGGCTGCAGATCAGGCCGTACACGTCACGCTCGCTCACCTTGCGACGGTGGACGACCTCCTCCTTTTCCAGATCCCACAGCACCTCGCCCTGTGTGCCGACGCCGCACAAGAGACGAGGACGGACGACGCCGACCCGGTCCACGAAGCCGCCCAGCTTGGTCCCGACCTTGGTGACCGTGACCCCGAAGATGCTGCCCCGGTGCAGGTGAGGGCCACCGAACCAAAGCGTGCCGTCGTCGTCGGACTCGAAGACGGTGGGGTGCGGGGCCGGGAGCTCGATCGAGCGTTCGACCTCCGTAGTCGCCGCGTTGATCACCCACACTTCGTAGGGGAGCGCGACCAGGACGCGCTTGCCGTCGCGGCTGAGTTGGAGAGAAAGTGGACGATCGTCGAGCGCGACCACCCCCGGTTCGGCCGGGCCGGCCACCGTGCGACGTGCGCTGCTCTTGCCGACGACGCGTCTGCGCATGGGAGGGCACGATAGCAAATCGCCGGCGCGGCCGAGGGGCCAGCCTCGGTTCCGGCCACGGACACGTGCCTGCCGCTGCCGGCTGCACCTCTCGGAAAATCACCGATCCAGGGGCTGCCAGGCAGCCTCTTCCGGTTTTTTGGACCGTTCCTCGTGCGCGAGGCCCGTTGCCAAGAAGTCCTGAAAGGTCCGGTGCAAGAAGATGTAGCCACCGCCGACGCGGCGCATGAAGGCCAGGTCCGCGGCCCGCTCGAGAAAGGGCACCAGGCGAAGGGGGAGGGGCGTGGTCAAAGCCAGCACGAGGCGGACGGCAGCGTGCAACAGGACGGCGACACCCCCGTGGATCATGCCGATGAGGATTCCGAGCAGACCGCCGGCGCTGGTCCCCACCGAAAGCAGAGGCCTGTCGAGCCCGTGGAGCATGGACTCGGGGGGAAGGTGCGGCAGCAACTGAGGCGTCACGACGAACCCGATCAACACCCCACCCACGACGAATGCCGTCAGACCGATGAAGAGCCCGTTGCGCGCCGACTGGAGGATGCCCTGGTTGGGGCGCACGCGGCTCTCGTGTTCGGCGGGCTCGAGGCCGATCGAGACCGCACACACCAGGCCTCCCACGGCGCCGTAGATCACGTTGACCCACAGCACATAGAACGATCCGTACACCGCGCCAAGGGCGAGGCCGAGGGCGATGGTGAGCGGCGTTCCGCGGAGCGCACGTCGCCAGGACCAGCGGAGCGCTCCCACCGGCTTGATCTGAAGCCCGCGATTGAGCACCACGACGATCGGGAACAGGCACAGTCCGAGGATCAACCCCGAGGCCAGCTCACGGCCGGCGATCACGGCCACCGCGAGGTTGCCGAGCACGCAGGCGATCGCGAGCAGTGCGGCACCCAGCATGCAGGCCGAAAGCGACTGCCAACGCGTCGGGAACCAGCGGGCGTCGATTTGTTCGATCCACAGCTCGGTCGTACCGACGCGAGACATGGCCTTGGCCAGCCAGCGCAGGCCGTCGACGATCCCGGAGGGCGACGGGAACGTCCCGCTGCGGTGCGTCAATGCATGTTCGACGTACTGCTCGTAGAGGACCTCGAGCTGGCGGTCTCCCTGCGGGATCGCGCCGCCCACCCGCGACGCCAGCGCGGCCATCAGCGGCGTGCGGAGTCGGTCGCCGTCGTCGGGCTCGACGACCAGCGGTGCAATGGAGTCGCCGGTGATGCCGCGCGCCACGAACATCTCCCGGATCGACGTCTCGGCGAGCGGGTCGACGCGTACCGCCGCGCCGAAGGTCAGCTTGGCACCCGCTCGGTCGTAGGCGTCGGTTCGGCACGCGACCACGATCGGGACCGGGTGCTCGGAGCGGAACGCGTTGATGGCTCGCACGACCTCGCCGCGACGTTGTGGGAGCGCCTCGTCGAGCCCGTCGAGCAACAGCACGAGCACGTGCTTGTCGAGCCACTGCTGCACCCGGGGGCGGGGCAGGCTGTACTTGGTGACGAGCTCGCTTTCGATCCACCTTCGCAGCGATCCGCGGAACCTAGCGAAGGAGGAGAGGTTGAGCACGACCGGTGCCGGCTCGAAAGGGTCGGCGCGAGCTCGTTTGGCGAGCGCGTCGGCGAGCAAAAGGAGCGCGATCGTCTTGCCGGCCCCCGGCTCGCCGAGCACCAGCAGAGAGCCGTTGCCGACCTCCAAGAGTGGTACGAGGTGGCAAACGTTGGCCGTTTCGTGCTCGGAGGACGGCACCAGAGTCGACCACGGCCGATCGATCCTGTCGGACGCGTCGGAGACGGAGATCGGTAGCGGTTCGCGCCCCTCCAGCGCCTTGCCGAGCACACCTCCGATCCATAGACGCTCGACGCGATCGAGGAGGATCGACCGCTGTCGATCTTCGGGCGTTCCTCGGAGCGCGGCTTCCAGGGCGGCGATGACCGCGTCCATCCCGGGCCAGCGGTCGCGCGGATCGACCGACAGCCCGCGCTGAAGCACCCGCAGCACCGGTGGCGCGATCGATGCTCCGGAGTTTCCGGGTGGCGTCCCGGGATCCAGCATCTTCCACAGCGACGCACAGAAGCTGTACTGGTCGCTGTGGGCATCCGCCGCGGCGCCTGCGAAGAGCTCGGGGGCCATGAACTCGGGTGTCCCCGAGAGTCCCTCGTCGCGCTCGTCCTTTCCCGAGAGGGACTCGCGATTGCGGGCCAGGCCGAAGTCCGCCACCAGGACCCGGCCATCATCGCTGACGAGCACGTTCTCGGGCTTGAAGTCGCGGTGCACGATCGCGGCTTCGTGGGCGGCATGGAGGCCGCGACCGGCCTGGACGAAGATGTGGACCACCTCCGTCCAGCTCATGGGGGGCGACGCGCTTTGGATGCGTTGCCGCACGTTCGTACCCCGCACGTACTCCATGACCACGAAGAGCTGGTCGGACTGCGTTCCGAGCTCATGGACCGTGACCACGTTGGGGTGGGCGAGCCGTGCGAGGGCCTTGGCTTCGCGAATGATGAGGTCGGTGGTCTCGCGATGCGGCTGACGATGGAGGACCTTCAGGGCGACGTCACGCTCGAGCTCGGGGTCGAACGCGCGGTACACCGAGCCCATGCCTCCCGTGCCGAGGCGTTCGCGGATCTCGAAGCGACCCAGGCAGATCGGCTGCGGCTCGATCACCTGCACCGCCTGCAGGACCATCGCGATCCCCACGCTGCGATCGAGGCCGTGCGATGCCAGAGGCGCCGACGCGCGTAGCCGCCCGTCGAGATCGCCGTGGTCCAACTCCTGCTGCATCGCGGTCGGCCGGCATCATATCCGGGGCCCGGACTCGCGTGGGCGCGTCGATCGAGGTGCCGAGCGGGCCTGAATGTGTCTGGTCACATTCGCGCGAGCCGTGCGGGGGATCGACCGCCCAAGGCCTCGAACGTGCCCCGACATCGAGACGACCTGGTCGGCGAGGTGCGAGGCGTGGACGCTCACCGAGCGCCACCTTGCCGTCCGAAGGGGCTGCCAGGCTTCCACTGGGGGCGTTCGGTGGCGTCGGAAACCCGCAGGAGGAGATCCATGACGGCTTCGGCATCCTGCTCGGCCCCGGTGAAGGGCCACGCCGGATCGAACTCGTCCTTCTCGGTGTGGTAGCGCTCGGCGCGGAGCGTGGCCAGCTCGCGACCCGCCTCGAGGCCGCCCTCTTCCATCTCGTTGCCCCCCCGGAAGTAGAGGGCCGGCACGCCGCGTTGGGCGAAGCTGAAGTGATCGGAACGGAAGTAGCCGCCGCTCTCGGGATGTTCGTCGTCGACGATGCGACGACCTTGCGCCGCGACGATTTCCTCGAGAAGGTCTTCGAGGGAAGACTGCCCCCGGCCGATCACCTGAACGGTCTTGGTGCGGCCATGGACGTTCATGCTGTCGAGGTTGACGACCGCCAAAAGGTCCTCGAGCGGGTGCAAGGGGTGGGCCGCGTAGTACCGAGAACCGAGCAACCCCTGCTCCTCGGCGGTGGTCGCGAGGACCAGGATGCTGCGGGCCGGTGGTCGACCGGCGCGGACGCGGGCCTGGATCCCGGCCGCGATGGCCAGAAGCCCCGCGACGCCGCTGGCGTTGTCGACGGCGCCGTTGAAGACGGGATCGTCGTCCGGCCCCTCGGGCGTTCGGACGCCGAGGTGGTCCCAATGCGCGGTGACCATGACGGCCTGCTCGGGACGAGCCGCACCGGGGATCTTGCCGACGACGTTGTAGTCGAACAGCCGTCGATCGTGGGTGACGAGCGTCCCCTGCAGGGTCGAACGCAGGGGACGAGGCCGAAAGTCCGGCGCCAGCGCCAGCTCGTGCCAGCGCTCGAGGCTGTCGCCCTCGCTGCGCGCGAGGGCGTCGGCCGCCGCGGCGCTCAGCCAGCCCTGGACGCGCAAAGCCGGCGGCAGCTCACCACTCGGTTCGACGATGTGGAATCGTTCGCCGCCCCAGCTCGTGCGGACCACGTGCCACCCGTAGGAGGCCGGTTCCGTCTCGTGCACGACCAGGCAGCCCGCCGCGTTGGCCTCGAGCGCGCGCTCGAATTTGTAGGACCACCGTCCGTAGTAGGTGAGCGCCTTTCCCTCGAAGCGATCGTCGGTCACCGGCGGGTCGCCGACGAGAACCACGACGATCTTGCCGGTGGCGTCGAGATGGGCGTAGTCGTCCCAGTCGTACTCGGGCGCCGTGATGCCGTATCCGGCGAAGATGAGCGGGAGGTCCAGCGCGTGCGAGCCGGCGGGGCCGAACGATCCGAGCACGACGTCTTCGCCCGGCGTCAGCGGGCGCGCCCGGGTCGCCTTGCCGTCGCTCGCCGTGGAGGCCAGCGCGAACGTCGAGGCTTCGGCGTCGGTCTTCACCGCGCGCATGGAGACCTTCTGGGTGAAATCGTTCTCGCCCGCCGGCTCGAGGCCGAGATCCCTCATCGCGGTGACGATGTACTCGACGGCCTTGGTAGCCCCTCGTGTTCCCGGCTTTCGCCCCTCCATCGCGTCGTCGGAGAGCGCCCGCGTGTGCATCTGCAGAAGCTCGGGACTGAGGACCTCGTGCGGCGTGCCCTCGGGAATGCGTGCGTCGGGCCGCGCAGGCCGTGCGTCGAGGGTCGAGGCCTTGGTGGCCGGTTCTCGCGCGGGGGCCGGAGTGTCGGTGCGACAGGCGGTCGTCAACGCGCCCAGGACACAGAGCAGCCGCATGCACGTCATGAGACGCGAGCATAGGTCAACCGGCGCGACCCGAGGCCTGGCCCGGGAAGATCCTCCGGGGTCCAGCGGGCGCCGCCGGCGGTCATGCACGAACTCACTGCATCCGCGGCGCCGGCCTGCGGCATGGCCGGCGCGACCGCGATGCCTGTCGCGCGGTGAGCCGCACGCGCCCGCGCTCACGCGTCGGGCGACTCTTCGGCGAGGAGCGCCTCGATCTCCGGGCGCTTGCGATCGCGCGCGGCGATCTCCGCCGCGAGGCGCTCGTTCAGGTAGGTCTCGAGCGGAAGGCCGGTCCAGAGGGCCGCGTGCTCGATGAGCCACAGGTCCACCTGGATTCGAGCCGCGCGGGAAGGTGCGGCCGTCTCCAGCTCCTCGGAGAGCTCGCTGGCGGTTCGAACGGCACCACGCTGCAATGCCGCGAGCTCCACCGAGCCGAAGCCGACGCCGATCAGCCCGCCGGCCTTCATGCGAATGAGCTCGCGATACAGCGTGAGCTGGGAGCGGACGAGGTTTTGCCCGAGCTCCATGCGTTGCTCGTCTTCCAGGCCGGTTTCGAACGCCCAGCTCGGGCGTCCCGTCCCACACGCCGCATCGAAGACCACCACCGCGACGGTACCCCCGCATCGACCGACCGCCTGTAGGATCTCCAGGTCGACGCGGCTGACGAAGTCGCCCTTGCGCATGCGTTCGAGCCGCTCGACGTCGAGGCGGACATCGACGACCGGCCGGGCGACGAGCACCCGGCGAGCCTGGCCCTCGACGTCGACCTCACGCTCCTCGAAGGCCAGCAAGGCGTCGGACGAAGCACTCATCTGCCCGTGGTTTTAGCAGGATGGGCGTCGCTTGGGGCGCTGGTGGACGATGTCGGGAATGGTGGGAAACCGGGTTCGAACCCGCCGAACGCTCGATCGCGACCGGGAATTCGGTGCGGCGCCGGTGCATCAGCTATGGATCACGCGGCCGAGGGCCGACAGGGCCGCTTCCTTGACGACCTCGTTCAAGGTGGGGTGCGCGTGGACGCTGCGGGCGAGGTCCTCGGCGCTCGCCGAGAACTCCATCGCCACGGCGCCTTCGGCCGCGAGATCGCTGGCGTGCGGACCGATCACGTGGAAGCCGAGGATGCGATCGGTTCGGGCGTGCGCGAGGATCTTGACCATGCCGTCGGTCTCGCCCATGGCCTTCGCCCGGCCATTGGCCGAAAACGGGAACGTGCCCTTGCGGTAGGGGACCTGGGCCTCCTTCAGTTGCTGCTCGGTCTTGCCGATGCAGGCCACCTCGGGATGGGTGTAGACGATGCCCGGAATGGCATCGTAGTTCACGTGGCCGGGCTGTCCGGCCATGATCTCGACGGCGGCGATGCCCTCCTCTTCGGCCTTGTGCGCCAGCATCGGACCGGGAATGACGTCGCCGATGGCCCAGACCCCCTCGACGTTGGTGCGGTAGGAGGCATCGACCCGGATCGTCCCGCGCTCGTCCATCTCGACACCCAGCTCGCGCGCGTCGAGCCCGTCGGTGTTGGGGCGCCGGCCGGTGGCCACCAGGACGCGGTCGGCCTCGATGGTGTAGGGGGTCCCCTTGTTCTCGTAGGAGACCACCACGCTTCGACCGTTCACCCGCGTACCGGTCACCTTGACGCCGAGCTTCAGATCGAGGCCCTGCTTCTTGAACGCGCGCTCCGCCTGCTTGGCGACATCGACGTCCACCGCGGGGAGGAAGGTGGGCAGGTACTCGAGCACGGTCACGCGTGCGCCGAGGCGCGCCCACACCGAGCCCATCTCCAGCCCGATGTATCCGGCCCCGATCACGACCAGGTGCTCGGGCACCTGGGGGTACGCCAGCGCCTCGGTGGAGGTGCCGACCCGATCCCAGTCGAGCTCGACCCCGGGAATGCTGGTGGGCTCCGATCCGGTGGCGACCAGGATGTTCTTGGCCGAGAGCTGCTCGCGTCCACCGTCGGCGCGCTCCACCTCGACGCGCCGACCGGCGCGGAGCCGCCCCAGGCCGTGGTAGGCCGTGATCCCGTTCTTCTTGAACAAAAAACGCACGCCGGCGGTGAGCTGGTCGACGATCTTGTCCTTTCGCGCCAGCAGTGCGCCGAGATCGAGCTGAACGTCGCCGCACTCGATCCCGTGTGCCTCGAGGTGGCCCTGACGCAGCTCGTAGTAGCGGTGGCTCGATTCGAGCAAGGCCTTGCTGGGGATGCACCCCACGCGCAGGCAGGTGCCCCCGAGCTTTTCGTTCTTGTCCACGCACGCCACGCGCATGCCGAGCTGAGCGGCCCGGATGGCCGCCACGTAACCGCCTGGACCGGCGCCGATGACCACGAGATCGTACTCGGCCATGTCACACCCCCAAGAACAGGCGCTCGGGATCCTCGATGCACTCCTTGATGCGGATCAGGAACTGCACCGCTTCGCGCCCGTCGATCAGGCGGTGATCGTAGCTGAGGGCGATGTACATGATCGGGCGGATCTCGACCTTCGCGTCGATCGCCACCGGGCGTTCGACGATGTTGTGGAGGCCCAAGATCCCGGTTTGGGGGGGATTGATGATCGGCGTGGACAGCATCGACCCGTAGAC
>CAZYSW010000059.1:3906-17710 GCA_964650105.1 uncultured Nannocystaceae bacterium | reverse complement strand
ATGCACAGGGGTCGGGGTTGCATGAACGTCTCGAGCGCGTCCCTCAGGGAGGGTCCACCGGGGCTTCGGGAGAAGGATCGGTAGGAGGTTGCGCGGGAGGAGCCTCGGCGGGAGACGCCGTCGACGGCTCGCGAGTCGCGAAGAGGTGAGGCGCGGTCTCGGAGACGACGATCTGCTCGGGAAGGCGAATGACGATCTGGAGCTGCTCGCGTGCCTGGCCTTTGCCACGTTTGGAGCGGGCGCGATAGGTGCTGACGGTGCCGCGGACGACGACGAGCTCTCCCACGGCCTCGGCGATGCGCGAGTTTTCGAAGACCTCGTCGTCGAAGAAGATCAGGGGCACGCTGGACGATCGTTGCTTGGTCAGCAGCACGCGGGTGGGAGCGCGACCACGGGCGGGGTAGATACGACCCACATTGCCCAACAGCCGGACCTCCTGGCCTTCGGCGGCGGCGAGGCGATCCACCGCGTCCCAATGGGTGAGGACGATGTGATCGTCGCGGCCCGCGGCGAGCTTTTCGAACTTCTCGATGAACCGTGCGCGCGCGTTCCACCACCGAAGACGTAGGTCGTAGTCCGGGTAGTGCTGCTCGTCGGGATCCCAGATGCCGCGTTTGGCCTTGCGTGCCTCGTCCTGGGCCTCCACGAACGCCTGGTGGAAGCGCCGCGAGAACCCGTATTTCGTGAAGTAGGGGCTCATGCCGGCGCGGACGGCCTCGACGTTGTAGTTCACCCACGTGCCGTCCTTCTCGACGAACACGTACACGAGGTGGCGGTCGTAGACGTCGCGCAGATCCTTGGGATGGTCGCGCTCGAGCCGGACCCGCGCCACGCCGCGGACGAAGTCCTCGGCGAACTTCTTGGCTTTCATGCCCATGGGGGTCGCGCTCTTGATCGGCTTGTCGGTCTCGGCTTGTTTGGTCGCGAGGTAGTGCTCCCAACCCTGCTCGTACAGGCGGAGGTCCTGGTCGCTCTTGAAGGTTTCTTCGGTGTCGATGGCGAGCAGGCGCAGGCTGGCGTCGAGCCCCCCGACCTTGATCGTGTCGCCGTCCACGATGGCGTTGGGCGCCAGCGGGAATTCGCCGAGCACCAGCGAGGGGTCGACGCCGTTCTCGGGCGCGTCGAGGACTGCCGAGACGCGCGCGCGATCGTATTGGATCGTGGACCGCTGGCACCCGTGATCCGAGGCGCAAGCCGACAAGGCCAGCGAGATGCCGACGATCCAGCGCATCAGCATGGCCGGTTCTCCTGGCCCGGCGTCCCGGGCAACCCGATCTCGGTCTGCGGGCCGTCGGCGGGGGCCGGCTCGGTGTCGTTACACCACAGCGAGG
The DNA here is from genome assembly GCA_964650105.1 of uncultured Nannocystaceae bacterium. Taxonomy (GTDB): domain Bacteria; phylum Myxococcota_A; class Polyangia; order Nannocystales; family Nannocystaceae; genus CAZYSW01. Next base: position 16,379 of record CAZYSW010000059.1, on the reverse strand, counting down.
CGTCTTCGTTGTCGCTGGCCGAGGGCGGCCGTGCACCGTCGAACGCCCAGGAGCCGAGCGCCGGGAGCTCGGGGTAGATCACGCGATCGATCTGCTCGCCGCACGCGCTGACCTGAATGATGCCGGTGTCGTACAGGCTGCGTGGCCGCGGTCCGAGATCTCCGTCGGTGTAGAAGTCGCCGAAGAAGCTGTAGTCGACGAAGTCGGGGGCGTCGCCGGGACCGTGATGCCCGAACACGACGTAGGCGCCGGGGTCGACCTCCAGGGCGGGCGCCCGGACGATGATCACCACCTCGCCGCTGCCGTTCCGCCGCAGCAGTCGAACCTGTAGACCGCGGAGGTCGACGGGCTCCTCGGTGGCGTTGAACAGCTCGAACCACTGGCCGTACGTGTCGGCGCCGCCGCTTTGCGGGCCCCGTAGCTCGGTGATGACCAGGTCACCGGGCTGGAGGGCGGGGCAGATCATGGGCTCGGCGGGTCGTGCACAACTGCCGAGCAGTCCGAGACCCATCAGCAACGCCTCGATCGGAGCGTATTGCGGGGCGAGGTCGCGGTTCCGGCGGTGCAAACGGGCCCTCCGGGGGCGCGAGTCTATGGTATGGGGCGCAGGATCGGCTACTGTAGATCGACCGATGCTCGCACGTGGAAACGGCGCGGGGGTGTGAGGACCCGGGCCCCGCCGCATGCCGGCGCCCAACGCGGGTTTTTTCGGTTCGCGCACGGAGTTTCTCGATGGGGACCTTGCCACTTTCGCTGTTCCAGAAGCTGCCCAAGACGGATCTGCACGTGCATCTGGACGGCTCTCTGCGGCTGCAGACCGTGATCGACCTCGCGCGGGAGCAGGGGGTGGCATTGCCGTCGTTCGATGCGGGCGAGTTGCAGCAAGCCATGCACATCGGCCGGAACACCGGCAACCTCGTCAAGTACCTCGAGGCGTTCGACGTGACGCTCAGCGCGCTGCAGACCGCAGACGCGCTGTATCGCGCGACCTACGAGCTCGCGGAGGACGCGGCGGCGGAGAACGTCCGGTACATGGAGGTCCGCTACTCGCCGATGCTCCACACCCGCAGGGGGCTACGGCTGACGCAGATCGTGGAGACGGTGCTGAAGGCGGCCCACGACGCCGAGCTGGCGTTCGGGATCTCGACGCGCCTGATCCTGTGCGGGATCCGCAACATCTCGACCGCGTCGTCGCTGCAGATGGCCGAGCTCGTGGTGGCTTACAAGAACCGCGGCGTGGTGGGGTTCGATCTTGCCGGGGCCGAGTACGACTATCCCGCCAAGGACCACGCCGAGGCGTTCGCGCTCGTGCGCAAGAACAACATCAACGTCACGATCCATGCCGGGGAAGCCTATGGGCCGGCCTCGATCGCCCAGGCGATCCACGACTGTGGGGCGCATCGCATCGGGCACGGGTGCCGGCTGCGGGAGGACGGCGACCTGCTGCACTACGTGGTCGACCACCGGATTCCGCTGGAATGCTGTCCATCCTCGAACGTGCAGACCGGCGCGGTGAAGAGCCTGGCCACCCATCCCTTGAAGCTGTATTTCAACCTGGGCGCGCGGGTGACCGTGAACACCGACAACCGCCTGATCACCGACACGACCATGTCGAAGGAGCTCCACCTCCTGCACACGGAAATGGGGTACGGGATGGCGGACATCAAGCAGGTGATCATGAACGGTTTCAAGAGCGCGTTCATGCCGTTCCACGAGAAGCGTCGCTACTTGGAGGCGATCGCGGCCGAGCTGGCCGCGTTCCCGGACGAGGAGGGTGGGGTGTCCGAGCAGCGAGAGATGGAGGCACCCGAGCCGCCGGAGGCTGGTGGCTCCGAGCAGGCGCCTCGGGTGCGGCCGAGCGTGGTTGCCTGATGGCGGCCGGCGCGGCGCGCTCGCGAACAGGCGGTGCATCAGGCGAAGCCGGCGCAGCACTCGGGGAGGTCGTGGCAAGACGTCGAACACGGCAACGGCGTGTTGCCCTGGATCTCGGGAACTCGACTTGCCAGCCGAGGTGTCGCTTTCACCCCGCATGAATCGTCGCCTCACCGCTCGACGTCACCGGCAAGTACCATTTCTTCCGAATCCAGCAATACGACAGCGCCGACGGTGAAACATCGTTTCCGGCGGAGGTGGTCCGAAGCTCGGAACACCAGGATCGGTGAATGCTCGGGTCCGTCACGGCCTCCGTCGATGTCACGTTCCCCGAGCTCCTCCCGAAGGAGGAGGGCAGGCCGCCCCGAGGGCACGGGTGGCTTGTGGTAGATGGTGCGGGTCATGGCCGGGGATCCGCATCGGTGGGTGTCGGCGTTCGGGGCGGTGGCGATGCTCGCCATCGCGTACGCGCTGTGCACCCGGCGGGAGGCGGTCAGTCGTCGGGCGATCGTCTGGGGGATCGGGCTGCAGTGGGGGCTGGGGATTCTGCTCTTGCGGGTGCCACAAGGGCGAACGATCCTGGACGGTGCCTCGAAGGCGGTGACCACCGTGCTCGAGCAGAGCTACGCCGGCTCGAAGTTCGTGTTCGGCGGGCTCGGGATGGCCGGGGGCGGCGAGACCGGCTTGGGGGTGATCTTCGCGTTCCAGGTTCTGCCCACCATCGTGTTCGTCGCGTCGCTGTTCTCCATCCTCTATTACCTCGGCGTCATGCAGGCCGTGGTGCGCGGGTTGGCCTGGATCATGATGCGCACCATGGGCACCAGCGGGGCGGAATCGCTGACGGTGGCGGCGAGCATCTTCATGGGGCAGACCGAAGCCCCGCTCACGATCCGCCCGTTCTTGTCCCGACTCACCGAGTCCGAGCTGTTCACGATCATGGTGGCGGGGATGGCCTCGGTGTCGGGCGCGATCCTGGGGGCCTACGTGAGCATCGGACAGGTGCCGATCGAGTACTTGCTCACGGCGGTGGCGATGACGGCTCCCATCTCGCTGGTGGCAGCGAAGATCATGGTGCCCGAGACCGAGACACCGGTGACCCGAGGCAGCGTCGCGGTCGAGGTCCCGAAGACCGACGCGAACCTGCTCGATGCAGCGGCGACCGGTGCGAGTGACGGGCTCAAGCTGGCGGTCAACGTGGGAGCGATGTTGATCGCCTTCATTGCACTCGTGTCGCTGGTGAACGTGCTGCTGGCGCCGATCACCGTCGGAGGTGAGCCGCTCACCATGGAGCGCGTCATGGGGTGGATCTTCATGCCCGTCGCGCTCCTGATGGGGACGCCGATGAGTGAGGCGCTACAGGTGGGCAGCGTGCTCGGTACGCGCACGGTGCTCAACGAGCTGGTGGCGTTCGAGATGTTGCGCGAGGTGGGAACGCAACTCAGCCCACGCAGCCATGCGATGGCGACGGTCGCGGTGTGCGGGTTCGCGAACATCTCGTCGATCGGCATTCTGATTGGCGGCCTCGGAGGGCTGGTCCCCGAGCGGAAGTCCGACATCGCGCGTCTGGGCGTTCGTGCGCTCGTCGCGGCGACGCTCGCGAACTTCTCCTCAGCGTGCGTGATGGGGGCGCTGGTGTGAGACGGGCGCGGACTTCGAGTACACGGCACAGCTCTTGGGGTCCATGATCACGCGCCCGTGGGACGAAGATCGAACGGTGAAGCGGGGTCGGGCGTGACCCGCGGGGCGGACCCGCGGTCACGTCGACCCGCGGCGCGCCCGACGGCCGCCGTTTTCGTGCCGGGGTGGTCTCGTGCCGGGTGTCAGGGGCAGCGGGCCTGGCCGAGGCGGTGGAGGGCCTGGGGGGAGGGGGTCGTGTCTGCGGGGAAGACGAGGCCGATGAAGGCACGATCGCCGCACGTGAAGGCGGTCATGAGCATGGTGAAGGTGGTGCCCGCCTCGGGATCGGTGACGCGGCCGGAGAAGACCAGACGGCCGCCGTCGACGGTCTCGGGAGGGCCTGCGAAGGCGTCGGGCGCGGGGGTGAGCTCCATGCCGCGGACGATCGTGCGGCGGAGCTCCGCGTCCGCCAAGAAGGCGGTGGTCATGCCCAGGTCCGGGGTTCCGGGGGTGAAGAAGTACACCTCGCCCTCGGCGGTGGCGTAGCCGAGCCCCGTGAGTTGCTCGAGGCGCTCGAGGTCCGGCGCGTCGAGGTGGGGGAAAACGGGAGTGAGGTCGGCGGGCGCACCCGTACATCGCACCGAAGCGAGGACGCGATCGTGCAGGCGCAGCAGGTCGTCGCGTTCGAGGACGAGGAAGCTGAGCAGGCTGAAGGTGCGGGGATCGTCGGGACACCGCCAGTAGGTGACCGCCACGCGCTTGCCGGCCACGTCGTCGGCGAAGTAGAGACGCTCGGTGGGGCTCCCGGCGACCGTGACCGTGCGCCGATCGTCGAGCTCGAGACCCCGCGCCACGAAGACCTGCTCGAAGAAGGTGTCGGGGGGCATCTCGGAGAGCTTCCACTCGACCTTCATGTGACGGTCTCGCCCGTAGGGGTCGGCGAGCTCGATGCGACCGTCGATGGGGTCGAGCACCTCGTGCGTGCGCGACCACGGCGGGAGGGCGATGCCGAGGCCGGGAACGACCGTGTCGGCGAGCTCGATCTCCCCTGCGAGGCCCTCGATCGGGCGCGTGACCATGCCCGGCGCCGCGTCGCGCGGGGCGAACGCGAGCCCGACCCCGGCCACGAGCAAGGCGGGTCCGAGGAGGGCCAGGGCCACGCGGGCCGGCGGCGCAGTGCCTCCGGCACGACGAGCCTGCCGGACCGTTCGAAAGCCCACCATCACCGCGGCAGCCAGGACACCCACGAGGGCGGCGCGGCCGAGGATCGATGCGGGGATCGTGAGGGGGAAGAGGGCGTACCGGACCACGACGCCGGTGACGCCGGCGCTCGAGAGCGCGACACCGAGGAGAAATGTTCGGGCCCCCGACACGTGGAGGGTTCTAGCCGAACGCCTCCGGGTCCACCAGCGGCGCTCCTTGGGGGCGCAGGGGCTCGAGCCGGCGGCCCTCCTGGCCGGGCTCGACCCGGTAGCGGCAGATGATGGTTCGTGGCTGGGTTTCTGCCATGGAAACGTCATTATGCGGAGATGCCAAGTGTTGCGAAGCCGTCTTGGTACGCCCGCGCCACGCGGCGGTGCCGGCTGATACGCTCGGGTGCGCATGGGGCAGCTCACCTTGGTGCGTCATGGGCAGGCCTCGCTGTTCGGCAGCGACTACGACCACCTGTCGGCGTTGGGGCGTGTGCAGGCGCAGAAACTGGGCGAGCACTGGAGCGCTCGGGACGTGCGGTTCGACGCGGTCTACACCGGGCCGGCATCTCGCCAACGCGACACCGCGACCATGGTCGCGAAGGTCATGGCCGAGCGCGGGCGACCGTGGCCCGAGATCGTGGTGCTCCCCGAGCTCGACGAGCACGACGCCTTCGGGTTGATCACCAAAGCGGTGCCGCGCCTCGGCGACGATCCCGAGGTGGCGCGGCTCGGACGCGAGGTGGCGGCCGGTGGAGGCGACGCGAAGGCGCGTTCGCGAGCGTTTCAGCGGTTGTTCGAGGCCGTGATGGCGCGGTGGCTGGAGGGCGCCGTGGATGTCGACGTGGAGACGTGGCCGGACTTTCGTGCGCGGGTGCACAGGGGCCTGACGCGGATCGTGGAGGCGGCGCCCAAGGGGTATCGCGTGGCCGCCTTCACGTCGGTCGGGCCGATCGCGGTGTCGTTGATGGCGGCCCTGCAGACGAGCGCGCTCGCGAGCTTTCGGACCGCGTGGCGGATCCGCAACGCGTCGATCACCCGGTTCGCGTTCGGGCGGGGGATGCTGACGCTGGACGCGTTCAATCTACTCGAGCACCTTCCGGACGCGGACCTGCACACGTTTCGATAGGAGCGGCTCCATGGATTTCTCCATCCCCCCTTCGTTGCGGCCGGTGCTCGAACGCGCCAGGGCGCTGGTGGACGACGAGCTCGCACCGCTGGAGCGACGCCTTGGCGAGGGTTTCTTCGCCCTCGAGCCCTCGCTCGCGGCCCTGCGGGAGCAGCTTCGCGGCGAGGGGCTGTGGTTGCCCCAGATCCCGCGCGAGCACGGGGGCATGGGGTTGAGCCTGCTCGAGCACGGGCTGCTCAGCGAGGTGCTCGGTCGGTCACCGCTGGGGCACTACGTGCTCAACTGCCAGGCGCCCGACGCCGGGACCATGGAGATCCTGCTGGAGTACGGGACGGCGGAGCAGAAGCAGCGGTGGCTGGCGCCTTTGCTCCGCGGCGAGATCCGGAGCTGCTTTGCGATGACCGAGCCCGATCGGGCGGGATCGAACCCGGTGTGGCTGGGGACGACCGCGACGCGCGAGGACGACGCGCTGGTCTTGAACGGGCACAAGTGGTTCACGACGGCCGCGGACGGGGCGGCGTTCGCCATCGTGATGGCGGTGACCGAGCCGGACGCGGCGCCGCACGAACGCGCGAGCATGATCATCGTGCCGACCGACACCGATGGTTGGGTGCGGGTGCGGAACATTCCGGTGATGGGCGAGCGCGGGGAAGGGTGGCTCGGCCACGCCGAGGTGCGCCTCGAAAACTGCCGCGTGCCTGCGAGCAACGTGTTGGGGCCCCCGGGCAAGGGATTCGCGATCGCCCAGGCGCGGCTCGGCCCCGGGCGAATCCATCACTGTATGCGGTGGATGGGGATCTGCGAGCGGAGCTTCGAGGCGATGGTGCGGCGGGCCGCGATCCGCGATCTGGCGCCGGGCGAGCCCCTGGGGAGCCGGCAGACGGTGCAGAACTGGATCGCCGAGAGTCGGGCGGAGATCGACGCCGCCCGCTTGCTCGTGCTGCGTGCGGCGTGGACGATCGACCAGGTGGGCAGCAAGGCAGCGCGCGACCAGATCTCGCTCATCAAGTTTTACGCCGCCGAGGTGCTGTTGCGGGTGGTCGATCGCGCGCTTCAGGTCCACGGCGCGCTGGGGATGACCGACGACGTGGTCATCTCGTTCTTCTATCGCCACGAGCGCGCGGCCAGGATCTACGACGGGCCCGACGAGGTCCACAAGTCGGTCGTGGCCCGGCGCTTGCTCGAGGCACACGGGCTCGAAGCGGGGAGAGGGCGTCGATGAGCACGCGCGATCCGGACGCGACCGCGCCGATCCGGCCGGGCGAGGAGCTCCCGCTCGATCGCCTGGACGCCGCGCTGGCCCGGTATCTGCCCGATCTGCAGGGGCCGCTGCGGGTCGAACAATTCCCGAGCGGGTACTCGAACCTCACGTACTTGGTGCGCAAGGGCGACACCGAGCTGGTGCTGCGCAGGCCTCCGGTGGGTGCCCGCGTCGAGACGGGGCACGACATGGGGCGAGAGTTCCGGGTTCTCACCGGGCTGCAGGGGGTCTATCCACCCGCACCCGCGCCGCAGTTGTATTGCGAGGATCCGACCGTCATCGGTGCGCCTTTTTTCGTCATGGAGCGACGGCGGGGGATCGTCATTCGACGCGCGCTGCCGGGCCGTCTGGCCGGGGACGCCGATCTGATGCGGCGGTTGTGCGAAGCGTTGATCGACAACCTCGCGGAGCTCCACGGCGTGGACCTCGACGCGGCAGGGTTGAAGGATCTCGGCAGGCCGCAGGGGTACGTGCGACGCCAGGTCGAGGGGTGGATCGGACGGTGGGAGCGGTCGAAGACCAGCGATCTTCCCGACATGGACGCACTGGGAAAGTGGCTGCTGGAGCGGATTCCCTCGGAGACGGGGGCCGTGTTGGTGCACAACGACTACAAGTTCGACAATGTGATGCTCGACGAACGCGATCCGACGAACGTGGTGGCCGTGCTAGACTGGGAGATGTGCACGATCGGGGATCCGTTGATGGATCTCGGGACCACGCTCGGGTACTGGCTCGAGCCCTCCGACGATCCGGTCTGGCGTGCGATGTCGTTTCAGCCCACGACCGCGCCGGGGTCGCTCACCCGCCGGGAGGTGGCGGAGCGTTACGCCGCCCGCACCGGTCGCGACGTGTCGAACATGCTCTTCTACTATGCGTTCGCCCTGCTCAAGATCGGCGTGATCGTCCAGCAGATCCACGAGCGGTACGTCAGAGGCGTCACGTCCGATCCGCGATTCGCGAAACTGGACGAGGTGGTGGCTGCCCTGGCCCGCATGGGTGTCGGCGCCGCGGACCGCGGGCGGTACTGAGACGAGAATCCGGCGGAAAGACCCGACGGCCCGGCGTCGGCAGCCAGGCGGCGGTCGTGCCGCGGCGCGCGAAAAGACGGCCGCTGGGCGAGTCCGAGTCGCTTTTCGCGCTGGATCGCCCCCGGGGGCGCGGTTTGGTTGACGTCCGGGACAAGTGGCTTAACTTTGCGTCCGACACCCCCACGGATCGGGGGTAGGAAGCACGTCGTCGTGATCGAGACTCCCAACGCAGTGAGCCGGATCCTGAGCCTTGCCGTCATCGGCGCCGTCGCCGTGACCATGCCCGCGTGTGGCGACAGCGGCGGAAACGACCGCTGGGTCACCACCGAGAACACCAACGTCGAGATCGACTGGGACGCCGTCGGACAGGCCTACAAGGAGGCCGAGGGCCCCGAGGACCTCGAGCGTCGCGTCAACGAGATCTACGAGGGCGACGAGATCATCAGCATCTCGGTGCGGGATCTCGACGCGCAGACCCAGATCGTGACCGGCTTCTTCGACGAGAACACCAACGGCAAGGTCGAAGAGGAGGAGAAGATCTTCTCCATCGAGCGCAAGATCGGAGGGGACCAGCAGCAAGGGAGCTACCAGATCCACGGGTACGGCCCCTACGCCGGGTATCACTCCCCGATGTGGGACATCGCTGCCGGCATGATGCTCGGATCGTTCCTCTCCCGCGCGTTCATGCCCGGGTACGTGCCGATGTACAGCACTCCGTACGTCACCTCGCCCAGCCGCCGGGGCGCGTTGGTGTCCCAGCGCAGCGCCTACCGGCAGGCGAACCCCGAGAAGTTCCAGCGGAAATCGCGGTCGGGCCGCGCCTATGGACAAAAAGGTGGGAAGTTCGGCGGCGGCCGGGCGACGCCCACCCGCACGCCCAAGCCGCGGGGCGGGTTCGGCGGGGGCCGTTTCGGCGTGCGTCGACCCGAGGGACGCAAGGTGATCCGGCTGGCCTGACGCCGAACGGCGGGGCCCATGGACCTGCGGATCGAAGATCTGCCGTTCGAGGAGCGAGAGCCGCTCGCGCTCCTGGGGATCGTGCGCGGCCGCGAGGCCCCCGACCTCGACTACGGCGGCTACGGGTTCGCGCGGATCGACGTGCTCGACCTCGCGGGGGCGGACGACCGCACCACGGAGATCCGAGATGCGCTCGTGCTTGCGCTGCACACCCCCGACGACCCCCCCTCCGGGAAGACGCTGGAGATCGAGCTGGAGGTCGAGCTGGAGGGCGAGGAAGTGTCGGTGATCGCGCCGCTTCAGGCGTTCCTGGAGCGCCGGGCGGCGTCGATCGTCGAGAAGACCGAGGTGGTGCTGGCGTTGTGCAACCCGCGGGGCGTGCAGCCGGAGCGACCGTCGTGGTTGACCGGGGGGCGCCGCCTGCACTGGGCCAAGGGAGACGTGATCGCCTGGCTCGACGTGTTCGACGATGGTCGCGAACGAATCCGCCTGCAGGCCGAGAGCTGGCATACCATGCGTTGACGCGGAGCGGTCATGAAGCTCACCGAGTCGCAGAAGTTTACGTATGCCGGCCTGTGGGTGCTCAAGATGCTCGACCTCGATCCCAAAGAGGGCGGCGTGCAGCTCGACGTGAGCCTGCCCCATGGCTGGTACCCGCTGGAGGGTGTGCTCGAGCAGCTCACCCTCGACGGCCTGGTGGAAATCGATCGCAAGAAGGGCCGGTACCGGCTGACCGACGAGGGCATCGCCTACATCGGCACGATGATCGACGAGGCCGAGGCCTACATCGAGGAGTTCGACCGGATGGAGACGCCCGACGTGGTCCGCACCTTGCGTCGCCGCAACATCGATCCCATGCGGGTCCGCTTTTTGTGGGGCTGGTACCAGGGGGAGTTCGACGACCTGATCGTGTATCAGCAGCGGCGCGGCTTTCCGGAGGTCGAGCGGGACTGGGCGTCGTTCTTGCTCAGCGATGCGTTCTACGAGGACCTGGCGACCGACCTCCAAGGGTGAGTCGTCGGGGAAGGTCCACTGCGGCAAAGCGGCCGAGGACGACGACGCCCTCGGCCCGGTGGGCGCGGCCACGGCAGAATGCAGCCGCTGGACGATCCCCGTCGTCGGGCCGTGGTGACCGGCCGGGGACCTCTCGGGGGCTTGGACCAAGGTCAGGTCAGGTGGAGGCTCAGGGCAGAGGCGTGGGGGAACAGGCCGAACAGGCCGCCGGTGTGGATGAACAGCACGTGCTTCGCGTCGCGGAAGGCGGGGCCGTGCAGCTCTCGTCGCAGCCCGTGGAAGGCCTTACCGGTGTAGACGGGGTCGAGCACGATGCCTTCGAGGCGGGCGACCTCGACCAGCGTTCGTAGCTCCTCGGGGCGAGTCTTGCCATAGCCGTCGCCGACGTGGCCGTCGAGGATCCCGATCTCCTCGGGGGCCAGATCGACGGGCAGCGCGTAACGCTCGATGGCCTCGGTCGCGATGCGGTGGACCAGCGGGCGGAAGTAGCTCTCGTCGTCGCAGACGTTGATGCCCCACACCCGGCCGCTCAGCCCGAACAGCCGGGCGCCGAGCTCGAGGCCCGCCGCGGTGCCGCCCGATCCGACCGCGCTCACGATCGCGTCGAACGAGACGCCGAGCCGTTCCTGAGCATCGGCGATCTCGCGGGCCGCCTCGATGTACCCCCAGCAGCCCACCGCCATGCTGCAGCCCTCGGCGATCACGAACGGGCTTCGGCCCTGAGCGCGCAGCTCGTCGGCGACCGCAGCCATGGCCGCGTCCTTGTCGGCGTAGACCTCGGGAGTCACGAGGCGAACATCGGCGCCCAGCACCCGATCGACCAGGTAGTTGCCTTCGAGGGTGCTGGGTTCCTGGCCCCGTAGCAGGAGCACCACGTCGAGCCCCAGGCGGCGGGCGATGGCCGCCGTGGTGCGGCAGTGATTGGACTGTAGACCGCCGCAGGTCACCAGCGTGTCGGCGCCTTCACGAATCGCGGCGGCCACGGCGTACTGAAGCTTGCGAACCTTGTTGCCGCCCAGCAGGCCGCCGGTGTCGTCGTCGCGCTTCATCCACAACTGCGGGCCACCCCACCGCGCGCTCAGGCGGCGAAGCGGCACGCAGGGAGTCTGCAGGCGGGCGAGATCGAGGCGCTCGGGGAACTCGAGATCCATGCGCGAGGACGATAGCACCGCGACGGGTACGGTCGACGAGACCCATGTCGAGGTGTCGAGGGGGCACGGCGTGGAGGGTCACGCGGGGGCCGGCTCGTCGTCGGCGCCTGGGGCCTCGCCGCCGAACGGCCCGCGATCGGTCCTCTGGGCGTCGGGGCTCTCCATCCGCACCGCACGGTTGCGCTGGCGTCGTGCCCATCGACGGCGGGCGAGAGCTTGCATGTCCGGGCTCTCGTCGGTTTCGTCCACGATCTCGACGCCCAGGAGGGTCTCGACGACGTCCTCCATGGTGACGATGCCCGCGCACCCGCCGAACTCGTCGACGAGCAGCACGATGTGCTCGCGATGCCGCAGCATGCTGTCGAGGATCGCCGGCAAGGGAGTGCTCTGGGGCATGGCGACGATCTCCCGCTTGAGCTCCGACAGCGGGCGATCGTGCTCGTCGCGGGACAGCGCCAGGAGGATGTCGTGTTTGAGGACGTAGCCGGTGATCTGATCGATCTGACCGCGATAGACTGGGATCCGAGAAAACGGGATCTGGGACTCGAGGTTGGTGACCGACGCGACGGTGTCGTTCTCGTCGTGGGCGAGGAGAACCGTTCGCGGGGTCATGATATCCGCGCCCCGAAGCTCCTTGAAGTGCATGAGGCTCCGCAAGACGCTGGATTCGGCGCGATCGAGCACGCCTTCCTTGGAGGCCAGGTCGGTGAAGGCCGCAAACTCTTCGCGATCCACGGTGGTCTCGGGCTCGTGGCGCGTGAACAGGCGGGTCAGGCCGCGGGACGCCACGACCAGCGGCCACATCAGGGTCACCAGAGGAACGAGCACCAGGGACGTGAAAGGAGCCAGGGCCTTCCAGTGCGTCGCGCCGATCGTCTTCGGAATGATTTCCGAGACCACCAGGATGAGCAAGGTGAGCACCGCGGAGACCACCGCGATCGAGCCGCTCCCGAAGACGACCTGGGCTTGGGCGCCGACGCCGGCGGCACCGACGGTGTGCGAGATCGTGTTGAGGCTCAAGATGGCCGCCAACGGCTCGTCGACGTCCTCCTTGAGTCGCTCCAGCCGCGTTCCGGCCCGCGCGTTTCGCTTGCGGAGCGCGGCGACGTACGACGGCGTCACGCTCAAGAGCACCGCCTCGAGCACCGAGCACACGAAGGACACCGCCAGCGCCAGGGCGGCGTAGGCGAACAATAGACCCATGTCGGGCGAGAGCGTCCCGCCGTGCTCGTGGGCTTGCAGGAATCGTGCGAC
>CAZYSW010000059.1:0-3896 GCA_964650105.1 uncultured Nannocystaceae bacterium | reverse complement strand
GCCTTCTCGCGCCCCGAGCCGGATTCGCGGTGTGGCGCGACGACGGCACTGTGCCCGATTGCCACGACGTCGTGTCGATCGCCCAGGCGTCGTCGAGCACCGCGCCCGAGCGTTCGACGAACCGTGCGAACGCCCGTGCTGCGCCCGCCGCAGACGCCGTGCCCACGTCCGCGAGCAAGCGCGTGTCGACCGAGCGTCGTCGCAAGCCGACACGCGGAGTGTGCCCCCCCGCAACGAGGCGAGTCGGTGCAGCGGCACGAGGACGGGAAGGCGTGCGGCGTTCGTTGTCGCGCGGCACCGACCGTGCAGGTTGAGACAGAGCGATCGCGAAGGTCGTCGATCGACGCTCGACCTCAGCGTGCTCGTGGAGGTATGCGATGGCGGAGCAAGCGAGGGAGATGAACGTCGTCAACGGCGTCGATGTCGATCGCCTGGGGGAGACCGTGGAGGCGATTCGCGCCCGGTCGGAGCTGGGGAAGTTCCGGTTCCGCGCCCACAACATCTGGCAGAAGGTCGGCGGCTACAGCAAGACCGAGATCACCGATCTCTACGGGATGGGCGAGGACCACCGACACGCCCAGGCGTTCGAGCTGGTGGCCGACGAGCCCCCGGTGTTGCTCGGAGAGGATCGGGGCGCCAACCCCGTGGAGCACCTGCTGAACGCGCTCGTGACCTGCCTGACGGGGTCGCTCGTGTATCACGCCGCCGCGCGCGGGATCGTGATTGACGAGGTCGAATCCGAGGTGGAGGGCGAGCTCGACCTCCGCGGGTTTCTGGGGATCGCCGACGACGTGCGCAAGGGCTACCAGAACATCAAGGTGACGTTTCACGTGAAGTCGGACGCGCCGAGCGACCAGCTCGAGGAGTGCGCGCGGCTTTCTCCGGTGCTCGACGTCGTCAGCAACGGAACGACCGTCGATCTGGAGATCCGGGCAGCGGCCTGAGCTTCCGCCACCCTCGGAGACGAAGGACGCGCTCAGGCGCGGAGGATCCGGCGTGTGACGACCGGAGGGATGCTCGGCGGGGCGTCGCCGATGGTGAGCGCGGCCCGAATGCGGGCGGCGGCCCGATCGGCCTGCGCCTCGGTGCGGGCGTGGATCAGGCAGAACGGGGCGTCGGGGCCCACGGGCTCGCCGAGGCCGCGGATCTCGCTCAGGCCCACGCCGGGGTCGATGGTGTCGCTGGCGCGGCGCCGACCGCCGCCGAGCTCGAGGACGGCGATGCCGATCTCGCGGACATTCACGGCGGCGACCCACCCCCGGTGCTCCAGGGTGACCGGCGAGGTGACGGGGGCGACGGGGAGGTGACGATCGAGGTGATCGAGCAGGTCGGTGGGCCCTCCCAGCGCGGCGGCCATCCCGGCGAACCGCTCGGCCGCGCTGCCGTCGTCGAGGGTTCGGCGCAGGGCCGCGCGGGCCGAACCGGCGTCGGGCTGCAGGCCGACGCCGACGAGGAGCTCGACGCCGAGCTCGAGGGTGACTTCGAGCAGGCGCGCGTCGAGGGCCGTGCCCATCAGGTGCTCGAGAGACTCGCGGGTCTCGATCGCGTTGCCGGCGGTGCGACCGAGCACCTGATTCATGTCGGTGACTAGGGCCGAGCAGGGCAGGCCGGCCCCCTCGGCCACGGTGACGAGGCTGCGGGCCAGCTCGTCGGCCATGTCCAGGGAGTCCGCAAAGGCACCCGAGCCCCATTTCACGTCCATGACCAGGCGTTGAAGACCTGCGGCCAGCTTCTTGGACAGAATGGAGGCGGTGATGAGGGGAATGGACTCGACGGTCGCCGTGACGTCGCGGATCGCGTACAGGCGCCGATCGGCGGGGGCGAGCTGGGCCGTCTGTCCGATGATGGCGCAGCCCGCCCGGCGCAGGACGTCGGCGAGCCGCGTGTCGTCGGGGGCCGCATCGTAGCCGGGAATGGCTTGCAGCTTGTCGAGGGTGCCTCCGGTGTGTCCGAGTCCGCGCCCGGAGATCATGGGGACGACCGCGCCGCAGGCGGCGAGCATGGGCGCGAGCAGAAGCGAGACCTTGTCGCCGACACCTCCGGTGGAGTGCTTGTCGACGATCGGGCCGCCGAGGTCCGCCGATGTCCAGTCGAGCACGTCGCCCGAGCACGTCATGGCCCGTGTCAGCGCGACCCGCTCGGCCATGGTCATGCCGCGGAAGAAGACGGCCATCGCCAGGGCGGCGACCTGGCCCTCGGTGATCGAGCCGTCGGTGAGACCGGAGACGAAAAAAGCGATCTCGTCGTCCGAAAGCGTGCCGCCGTCGCGCTTCTTTCGGATGATCTCCTGGGGGATGAACGCCGGTTTCGCGGTCACGGGGCTTCGCGCCTCACTCGCCGTACGGCACCCAGACGTTCTTGACCTGGACGGCCTGTCGCAGAAACTCGCGACCCTCGCCCTGGTTGCGATCGAACCAGTCGCGGCGGCGTCCGTCGTTGACCCACGTACGCTTCATGTTGCCCACCGAGAACTCTTCGACGAGCTTGCTCCCCGCGCGCGGGCCCACGTACCAGAACGCGTCGACCTCGTCGTGGGCGGCCAGGGTCTTGGTCAGCTCGTCCCGATCGCCTGTGACGATGTTCACGACACCGCCGGGAAGGTCGGAGGTGTCCAGGACCTGATAGAAGTCGGTGGCGCACAGTGGCCAGCGTTGCGAAGGGATCGCCACCACGCGATTGCCCACCGCGATGGCCGGTGCGACCAGCGAGACGAAGGCCAAGAGCGGCTGTTCGTCGGGGCACGCGATGCCGATGATGCCGATGGGCTCGTTCATGGCGATCGTGACGTTGCGGATCGGGGGGCTGTGCACCACGCCCTCGAACTTGTCGGCCCAGGCCCCGTAGGAGAACAGGCGGGAGACGGTGGCGTCCACCTCGCGGCGGGCCTCGTCGATCGAGGTGCCCGTCATGGCCCGGATTCGGGCGGCCATCTCCTCGGCGCGCACCTGTAGGTTCTCGGCGATGAAGTAGAGGATCTGGGCCCGGCCGTGGGCGGTGACCGTGGCCCATCCCGCGGCCTTGCGCGCTGCCTCGACCGCGTTGCGGATGTCCTTGCGGTTGCCCTCGGCGACCTCTCCGATCAGACGGCCGTTCGGATCGAGCACCGCGCGGCTTTGCCCTCCATCGGGACGGGCCTGCTTGCCGCCGATGTACAGCTTGGGCGTGCGGTCGATGCTCCGTGCGCCATCGGTGGGGTTGCCGTCGGCGAAGACCCGGGCCGAGTCGGCGCGCGGGGGCGCGGGCGTCTCGTCGTACCGGGGGAGCGTGCGCAAGAACGCCGGCTCGAGGTAGGCGTGCATACCCTCGATCCCTCCCTCGCGGCCGAACCCGGACTCGCGATAGCCCCCGAAGCCGCAGGCGGCGTCGAAGAGGTTGGTGCTGTTGATCCACACCACGCCGGCCTTGATGCGGGGCGCGACGTCGAGGGCCAGATTGATGTTCTCGCTCCAGATGCTCGCGGCCAGGCCGAAGCGCGTGTTGTTGGCCAGCTCCACGGCTTCGTCGGGCGTTCGGAAGGTCATCGAGACCAAGACGGGGCCGAAGATCTCCTCTTGCACGAGGGTGGACGCCGGCTGGCAGTCGGTGAACAGCGTCGGGGGAAAGAAGCAGCCCTCGGTGGGGCAGGGCCGGCTGGGCTGCCACATCTGCGCCCCCTCGGCGCGGCCCAACTCGACCAGTCGGGCGATGCGCTCGAGCTGGACGGGCGCCACGATGGCGCCCATGTCGATGCACTTGTCGAGCGGGTCGCCGACTCGGAGCGTCTCCATGCGCGCGCGGAGCTTGGCGATCATCGCGTCGGCGATGTCCTCTTGCAGCAGGAGGCGGGAGCCCGCGCAGCAGACCTGACCCTGGTTGAACCAGATGGCATCCACCACGCCCTCGACGGCAGAGTCCAG
>CAZYSW010000058.1:0-17826 GCA_964650105.1 uncultured Nannocystaceae bacterium | reverse complement strand
AGATCCCGCTGGTCGATCCGCGCCGGGCCAAACGCCAGGTGGCCTGACGGCCATCGATGCCCACCGATGGGAGCGAACATGCGCTGGGTCCTCGGCACCCAAGAAGACCCCGTGGTGCACGGCCGGACCAAGGTCTACGAGCGGCCCGGCGCCGAGGTTCGCCTGGTCGACCGATCTCGGGCCAAGCGCGTCGCGTGGTGGCCCCGGGCCCCGCGAGCTTCGAACGCGCCGTCGATCGCCTGCGCCGCCTCGGACGCGTCGGCCAGGAGGACGTGCAGGCGATCCCTTTGCGTGCCCGCGTCGACCGGTTCGGAGGACGAGGCCGCGGCTCGGTGGACCTGTGCTTGACCCTCACGCGACGTGAGGTCCTAGGCTCGGATGCGTGGCCGAGAAGCACTACAGGGTCGCGGAGGTTGCGCGACTCGCCGGAATCACGGTGCGGACGCTCCATCACTGGGACGAGATCGGTCTGTTGCTTCCGTCGGCGCGCAGTCGGGCTGGCCATCGGCTCTACGACCAGGACGATTTGCTCCGACTCCAACAGATCTGCATCGGTCGAGGCCTGGGTCTGTCCCTGGAACAGATTCGCCGCACGCTCGACGACCCCACGGTGGACCGCCGGGCGTTGTTGCTCGAGCAACGCGCGAGCTTGCAACGAAAGGTGAAGGACACCCAGGCGATGATCGCCGCCATCGACGCCGCGCTGAAGGTGCTCGACGGCCGAGGAGGAAAGACCATGAATCCACGAGAACTGTTCGACGGTTTCGACCCCTCCGCCTACGAGGAGGAGGCCCGGCAACGTTGGGGACACACGGAGGCGTACCGGGAGTCGTCACGACGGGCGGCTCAGTACACGCGTGAAGACTGGCAGCGCGTGAAGGCCGAGGTCGACGAGATCATGCAGCGGCTCGCCGCCGCCAAAGCCGAGGGCCTGGCGCCCGATGCCGCCGAAGTTCTCGGCCTGGCCGAGCGACACCGCCTGCACATCGACCGCTGGTTCTACCCGTGCAGCCACGACATGCACGCCAACCTGGCGGCGATGTACCGCGCCGATGCTCGCTTCGCCGCATGGTTCGAGCGGTACGCCGAAGGCCTGGCCGAGTACGTGGCGACGGCCATCGAGGCCAACCGCGCCCGTGGGCGCGAAAGCGGGTAATGCGCTGTCCCACGCGCGAACCGGGCCGATCCGCGCGCCGTCCCGCCTGACCGGCCGGGCGAACGGGCGAGCGCCGAAGGGCGCACGCAGGGCGCGACGCTTCGGCGCCGCGCCGGGCCGAGCCGTTCGAGGCGACGCCGGACCGCGAACGACCCTGCGTTGCAAAACGGCGCTTGCGATGGCATCAGGAGGCCGCTCGCACCGTCCCGGTACGGCGGAGGTCTCCATCGACTTGGAACGGCTCGATTTTCTCTCCCGGCTCTGGCTCGCCCTCGTCCTGCCCTGGCAGATCCTCTTCGACGCGGCGCTCGCGGCTCGAATCAAGCGCTTGCGCGAGGGCACGCTCGCGCTCCCGGCCGCGCCACCCGCAGAAGCGCCCGCACCCGAGACGGGCGTCGTCGAGGCCGAGGCCGCGCCCGACCTGACGCCCGCCCTGCAGCTCTTGTCGATCCTGCAGCGCGAGGGCCGGTTCATCGACTTCCTGCAGGAGGACGTCTCCCAGTTCTCCGACGCCGAGATCGGCGCCGCCGCGCGCGTGGTTCACGAAGGGTGCAAGCGCGGCCTGCAGGACTACATTTCGTTCGCTCCGGTGCGCTCCGAGAGCGAAGGCGACGCCGTGGAGCTTCCCAAGGGGTTCGACGCCACCCGCATTCGGGTCACCGGCAACGTGGTGGGCGAGCCACCCTTCCGCGGGAAGCTGGCGCACCACGGCTGGCGGGTCACGAAGATCGAGCTGCCCACGCTCACGGACGGCCGCGACGCCACCGTCGTGGCTCCGGCCGAGGTCGAGATCTGAGCAATCCCGCGAGGGGGCAACCGCACAGATGACGGATACGCAGGCAGGGGGTTTCGCCATCGGCATCGATCTCGGCACGACGAACTGCGCGCTCGCGTTCGCGGCCCTGACCGACGACATGCCCAAGCCCGTGCCGTTGCCGATCCCTCAGGTGATCAGCCCGGGCGAGATGGCGGCGCGCGAGCTTCTGCCCTCGTTCCTCTATCTTCCCTCGGAGGTCGAGCTGCCCGCGGGTGCGTTGTCGCTGCCGTGGCAACCGGAGGCGCGCGACGTCGTCGGCACGTTCGCGCGCGCGCAGGGAGCCTCGACACCCGCCCGCCTGGTCTCGTCGGCCAAGAGCTGGCTTTCGTACGCCGGCGTCGATCGCCGCGGCGAGATCCTGCCCTGGCAGGCCCCCGAAGAGGTGCCCCGCATCTCGCCGCTGCAGGCTTCGGCGCGCTATCTCGCGCATCTGCGCGCGGCCTGGGACGCCGCCCATCCCGATCATCCGCTCGCCGAGCAGGACGTAGTGCTGACCGTTCCGGCCTCGTTCGATCCGATCGCCCGCGAGCTCACCGTCGAAGCGGCGCAGCTCGCCGGCCTCGAAGAGTTGCGGTTGCTCGAAGAACCGCAGGCCGCCCTGTACGACTGGGTGGCGCAGCGCGGCGCGGCCTGGCGGGAGGACGTCGCGGTCGGCGACGTGATTCTCGTCGTCGACATCGGGGGTGGAACCACCGACTTCTCGCTCATCGCCGTGCGGGAGGAAGACGGCGCGCTGCAGCTCGATCGCGTGGCTGTCGGCGATCACATTCTGCTCGGCGGCGACAACATGGACCTCACGCTCGCGTACGCCGTGCGGGCCCGCCTCGAGCAGGAGGGCAAGTCGCTCGACGACTGGCAGATGCGGGCGCTCACGCACGGATGTCGCGCCGCCAAGGAGGCGCTGCTGGGGGAGGGGGGCCCGAGCACGCATCCCGTGGTGATTCCGGGCCGCGGCAGCAAGCTCATCGGGGGCACGATCCGCACCGAGCTCTCGCGCGACGATGTCGGCGCCATCCTCCTCGACGGATTCTTCCCCACCGTGCCGGCGGACGCCCGACCGCAGGCACCCCGTCGCGTGGGCCTCACCAGCCTCGGCCTGCCCTACGCCAGCGATCCCGGGGTGACCCGTCATCTCGCCGCGTTCCTCGGGCGCGAGTCGATCCCTCGCGAACCCGGGCGCAGCTTCGTTCACCCCACCGCGATCCTCTTCAACGGAGGCGTGACGCGCTCGCCGATCATCCGCGAACGCATCGTCTCGATCGTCTCGAGCTGGCTTGGAGCCGAGGGCAGCCCGCCGCCCAAGGTCCTGGCCGGCACCGACGCCGATCTGGCGGTCTGTCGCGGTGCGGCCTACTACGCCCAGTCGCGCAAGCACGGCGGCGTGCGGATCCGCGGCGGCACGGCGCAGGCCTACTACGTGGGCGTCGAGCGGGCCGAGCTCGCGGTGCCCGGCATTCCCCCTCGCGTCGATGCGCTGTGCGTCGCGCCGTTCGGCATGGAGGAGGGCACCGAGGTCGAGCTCGATCGACCCTTCGGACTGGTGCTCGGCGAGCCCGTGTTCTTCCGCTTCTTCGGCTCGTCCGAGCGCCGGCGGGACCCCGTCGGGGCGGTCGCCGATCCCAAGGACCTGACCGAGCTCGCCCCCATCGAGACCACCTTGGAAGGCCCCGAGGGCGAGATCGTTCAGGTTCGTCTGGCCGCTCGCGTGACCGAGGTCGGCACCCTCGAGCTGTCGGCGGTCGAAGAGGGCTCGGATCGGCGCTGGAAGCTCAGTTTCAACGTTCGTCTGGAGTGAGGCCCATCCATGACGGACCCGCGCTACGTCGTCGGCATCGACCTCGGCACCACGAACTGCGCCGTCGCAACGGCGCGTCTCGATCGTCCGGTGGTGCGCATCCGCGACATCCCGCAGCTCGTCGCGCCCGGCGAAGTCGCGATGCGCACGCTGCTGCCCTCCTTCATGTACCTGCCAGCCGAGGGTGAGCTCGCACCTGCCGACCTCACCTTGCCCTGGGGTGTCGAGCCTCGCGTCGTCGGCGAGCTCGCCCGTCGCCTGGGCGCCAAGGTGCCCAACCGTCTGGTCGCCTCCGCCAAGAGCTGGGTCTGCCACGGCGGCGTCAACCGTCGCGCGCCGACCCTCCCGTGGAACGCCCCCGACGAGGCGCCACACGTCTCACCGTTCGAGGCCCAGGTTCGCTACCTCGCCCACCTGCGCGCGGCGTGGGAGCACGCCCACCCCGATGCTCCGCTCGCCGAGCAGGACGTCGTCGTCACCGTGCCCGCCTCGTTCGACGAGGGGGCGCGCGAGCTGACCACCCAGGCGGCCGAGGAGGCCGGTCTCGGTCACGTTCGCCTGCTGGAAGAGCCGCAGGCGGCGTTCTACGACTTCATCGGCACGCACGTCGACGACCTGGCCGAGCGCCTCGGCGATGCTCGGCTGATCCTCGTCGTCGACGTCGGCGGCGGCACCACGGACCTCAGCCTGCTGCAGGTGCTCCCGTCCGAAGACGGCACGGGCCGGCCCCGACTCGAGCGCATCGCGGTGGGCGGCCATCTGATCCTCGGCGGCGACAACATGGATGCCGCGCTGGCCCAACACGCCCTGCAGAAGGTGGGCATCGATCGCTCGCTGGACGCCACCGAGTGGTCGATGGTGGTGCAGTCGTCGCGTCAGGCCAAGGAACGCCTGCTCGCCGCGGATGCTCCCGAGGAGTCGGTCGTCACCTTCCAGACCCGAGGCTCTCGCCTGATCGGAAACACCCGTAGCATCCAGATCAAGCGCGAGGAGGCCTATCGGGTGCTGCTCGACGGCTTCCTCCCCGTGACCGGGCCGACCGAGGTGGCCCAGCGCACCGCCCGGGCGGGCCTGACCACCTTCGGCCTCCCCTACGCGACCGATGCCGCGATCCCCCGGCACGTGTGCGCGTTCTTGCGGCGTCACGTCGAGGCGGCGACCGCCGCGGGGGCGCGCATCTACGACGGCTTGCCGCGTCCGGACCTGCTGCTCCTCAACGGCGGGGTGTTCAACGCCCCCGCGGTCATCGACCGGCTTTCGGAGGTGCTGGCGGGTTGGTACGGCGGCGAGGCGGTGCCCCTGCTCGAGCACACCTCGCTCGAAACCGCGGTGGCCCGGGGCGCTACGCGCTATGCCCTGGCGCGTCGCGGTTTGGGGGAGATGATCGCGGGTGGAACTCCCCGCGCCTACTACATCGGCGTCGAGGCGGCCGACGGCTCGCGGCAGGGCCTTTGCATCGCCCCCCGCGGCCTGGACGAGGGCGCCACCGTGTCGGTACCCGATCGCGTGTTCGAGCTGGTGCTCGATCGCCCGGTCTCGTTCCCGCTCTATGCGTACACGGGCGATCGCGTCGACCCGCCGGGTGCGCTGGTGGAGCTCGGCGACGAGCTCGATTCGTTGCCGCCCCTTCGGACGGTGCTGCGCTCCAAAGGCGAGACGCTCCGGGCTCGGACGGGCACGGTGCCCGTCACGCTCGCGACCACGCTCGACGAGAGCGGTGCGCTGGCGCTCTATCTCGTCACCGTCGAGCTGCCCCCCCGTCGGTGGCGACTCGAGTTCGCCGTGGGCGGCGACGGCAAGGCCCGTGCGCCCGTACCCTCCGATTCGCCGTCGGCCTCGGCCGGGTCACGCGCGAAACCGTCGGCGCGCTTGCCCGAGGCCCAGAGCGTCGTCGAGCGGGCCTTCACCGACAAGGATCCCGGCAAGCCCAAGGGGGTGCGACGGGACATCGAGAAGATTCTCGGCCCGCGCGGCGAATGGTCGGCCACCGATTGCCGCCTGCTGTGGGAGACCTGCATGCAGCACGGCGGGCATCGGGGCAAGACCCCGCTGCACGAGCTCAACTGGCTGCGCCTCACCGGGTGGTGCCTGCGCCCCGGCTTCGGTGCGCCCGACGACGAGGCCCGCATCGATCGCATGTGGGCGATCCACGACGAGGGGCTCTTGCAAAAGAACAAGGCGAACTGGCCCGAGTGGTGGATCCTATGGCGACGGATCGCGCCGGGGCTCGACACCGCTCGCCAGGGCGTGCTGTTCGAGGACGTTCGACCATGGCTATGGCGCGACGCCAAGCCCCCGCCCGGCCCGCACGCACACGGCCAGATCGAGATGATCCAGCTCCTCGCCGCGCTCGAGCGCCTCCCCGCCGAGCACAAGCAGAAGGCGGGCGAGCTGTTTTGGGACCGCGCCGACAAGGTGGGGTCGTACTGGCCGTTGGGACGCCTGGGCGCCCGCGAGCCGTTCCACGGCGACCCTGCCGACGTCGTCCCGCCGGCGATCGCCGAGGCGTGGTTGCAACGCCTGCTCGAGCTGGACTGGAAGACGGCCGAAGGCGCCTCGTTCGCCGCCGCATCGATCGCCCGCCTGACCGGCGATCCCGCCCGCGACATCGACCCGGCGCTGCGCTCCACCGTCGCCGATCGCCTCGGCAAGGCCGACGCCCCCGCCACCTGGATCGACATGGTCTTGCGTCCGGGCACCCTCAGCGAGGGCGATCTGGGCCGCATCCTCGGCGACCGCCTCCCCGTCGGCCTTCGTCTCACCTGAAGACGCGACGCGCTCCTTGACGCCCGGATCCGCCCGGTGTAACGTACAACCATATGGTTGCACGTCTGAGCGACGACCAGCTCGACCGGGTGTTCCGCGCCCTGGCCGATCCCACGCGCCGGGACATCCTGCGACGGACGGCGCACGGGGACGTGTCGATCAGCGGTCTGGCAGCCGACTACGACATGTCCTTCGCCGCGGTCCAAAAACACGTCGCGGTCCTCGAAAGGGCCGGGCTCGTACACAAGGTCTCGGCGGGTCGCGAACGCCTCGTTCGCGCCGAACCCGAACAACTCGCCCGCGCCCGCGGATGCCTCGAGCGGCTCGAGGCGCTGTGGCGCCATCGCCTGACTGCCCTCGACGACCTCTTGTCCGAATCCAAGGAGTAGCTCGTGCCCGTCACGTCCATCGTATCCGACCCCGAGACCCTCACCCTGACCGTCATCGGCGACTACCCGGTTCCCGTCGACCGCCTGTGGCAGGCGTGGTCCGATCCGCGCCAGCTCGAGCGCTTTTGGGGTCCACCCCAGTGGCCGGCCACCTTCACGCGACACGACATGAAGGCCGGGGGCCGCTCCGAGTACTTCATGACCGGTCCCGAGGGCCAGACCAGCCGCGGGTTCTGGGAGTTCGAGCGCGTCGAGCCGCGGCGCGTCTTCGTGGTGCGCGACGGCTTTTGCAACCCCGACGGCACCGAGAACACCGAGCTTCCCGGCACCCGCATGGAGGTCTCGTTCGAGGCCACCGACACGGGCTCCCGCTTCGTGGCGGTCTCCACCTTCGCCAGTGTCGAGGCCATGGAGCAGCTCCTGTCGATGGGCGTGCTCGAGGGCCTGAAGGCCGCGATGGCCCAGCTCGACGACGTCCTGGCCGACCTCCGCCGCTTCTCGGCGGAGCTGCGGACCGCGCTCGAGGTCGTCGACGACACGCACGCCGTCGTCAGGCGCGTGGTCCGGGGGACGATCGATCAGGTCTGGCGCGCCCACGACGAGCCCGAGCTGATCCGGCGCTGGATGCTGGGGCCGCCGGGGTGGACCATGCCGGTGTGCGAGGTCGCCCGGCAGGTCGGAGACGCGTATCGCTACGAATGGGAGAACCAAAGCGACGGCTCGCGCTTCGGGTTCGTCGGCGAGCTGCTGGAGCACGAGCCGCCCCGTCGCAGCGTGACCACCGAGCAGATGATCGGGGCCGAAGGCGAGCCCAATCGCAACGAGCTCGTCCTGATCCCGCAACCGGGTGGTCACACCCTCATCGAGGTTCGCATCACCTTCCCCTCCAAGGAGGTCCGCGACATGGCGCTGAGCACCGGCATGATCGACGGCATGGAGACCTCGTACGCCCGGCTGGAGCGCGAGATCCTGACCTGACCGGTACCGCCGCGCATGGCGCTCGGCCTGTCGGCGCCGCGTGGGATTCGGGCGAGCGGCGCGGCGTGTAGACTCTCGTGCCCGATGACGCCGCTCGCATCCGTTCGCCGGACGCTTCGGCCCCACCCGCAGACCCCCTGCGCGTGGGTCGAGGCGCTCGGCGTCGAGATCGAGGTGCAGGAGCGCCGGACGCTCGCGATTCGGTATCGCGTCGCGGGGGATACCGCGCGGCTGCGGATCCCCGACGCGAAGCTGGATTCCGAGCGCCTGTGGGCGCACACCTGCTTCGAGCTGTTCATGGCGCCGGTCGCGGCCGAGCGCTACCTCGAGCACAACTTTTCGCCTACGGGGCAGTCGGCCCAATTCGCGTTCGCGTCGTATCGCCGGCGCACCGCCAGCGCCTTCGCGGGCGGACGTGCGCGCCCGAGGGTCGAGCCCATGGCGCTTTGGCTCGAAGCCCGTGTACCCATCCCCGTCGACCTCGGCGACGTCGTTCGCCTGTCGCCGACCGCGGTCCTCGAAGACACGGCGAGTACGCTATCGTACTGGGCCATGCGACACCCTGGTGACCGCCCCGACTTCCACGATCGCCGTGGGTTCGTCCTGGCGTTGACGCTGGGGCCATCCCCGTCCATCGTCGACGCCACGGCGGAGTCCCCATGAGATTCGGCATCGATCGCTTGATCGACGAGCCCGCGCTGCGGGCCGGCCTCGGCGGACGCCGGGTCGCCCTTTTGGCCCATCCCGCATCGGTCACGCACGACCTCACCCACGCGCTCGATGCCCTGGCGCGCTTGCCCGAGGTTCGTCTGACGGCGGCCTTCGGCCCTCAGCACGGCCTGCGTGGCGACAAGCAAGACAACATGATCGAGTCGCCGGACTTCGTCGATCCGGTCCACGGCATTCCGGTGTTCAGTCTGTATGGCGAGGTTCGGCGTCCGACCGACGCGATGATGGACACGTTCGACATCATGCTCGTCGACCTCCAGGATCTCGGCTGCCGGATCTACACGTTCATCACGACGCTGCGCTACGTGCTGGAGGCCGCCGCACGGCACGGCAAGGCGGTGTGGGTCCTCGATCGTCCCAATCCCGCCGGTCGGCCCGTGGAGGGGCTGACGTTGCGA
This sequence comes from uncultured Nannocystaceae bacterium, assembly GCA_964650105.1. Classification (GTDB taxonomy): domain Bacteria; phylum Myxococcota_A; class Polyangia; order Nannocystales; family Nannocystaceae; genus CAZYSW01. The sequence continues at coordinate 8,798 of CAZYSW010000058.1, read as the reverse complement.
GAGGGGTGGGAGAGCTTCGTCGGTGCGGGCCCGCTCCCGATGCGGCACGGCATGACCCTGGGCGAGCTCGCCAGGTGGTTCGTCGCCACCTTGAACCTCGACGTCGAGCTGGAGATCGTCACCATGCAGGGCTGGACCCCCGACGCGGCGCCCGGCTTCGGCTGGCCGTTGCACGAGCGCGCCTGGATCAATCCCAGCCCCAACGCGCCCACCCTGTCGATGGCCCGGTGTTATGCGGGGACGGTGATGCTGGAGGGCACGACGCTTTCCGAGGGGCGCGGCACCACCCGACCGCTCGAGCTCTTGGGTGCGCCCGACCTGGATGTGACCGCCCTCACCGACCAGATGCAGCGCCTGGCGCCGCACTGGCTCGCCGGTTGCCGTCTGCGCGAGTGCTGGTTCGAGCCCACCTTCCACAAGCACGCCGGGAAGCTCAATCGAGGCCTGCAGATCCACGCGGAGCCGCCGGCCTACGATCACGAGGTGTTCCGACCGTGGCGCCTCATGGCCCTGGCGTTCAAGGCTCTTCGGACGGTGGAGCCGGACTATCCGCTGTGGCGCGACTTCCCCTACGAGTACGAGCACGACCGCCTGGCCATCGACCTGATCAACGGCAGCGAGCTGCTGCGCACGTGGGTCGACGATCCGGCGTCTTCACCCGCCGACCTCGACGCGCTGGCCCGTGCCGACGAGCAGCAGTGGCTCGAGCAGCGCGCCGAGTTCTTGCTGTACTGAGGCGATCAGCAGCGCATGGCCGCGAACACGCCGTCCGCTTCGACGTCGAACAGGTCGGCGGAGCACAATGCGCCGTGGACCACGTCGTCGTCGATCGAGAAGATCTCGAGCGTGCCGCCGAAGGCACCACCGCCGCCAAACGAGCAATCCTCCGGGTCGTTCCCGTACGGCTCGTCCTGGACCGTGTACGACAACGTGATGCCGCTGTCTTCGATGTCGTAGACCCCAGGCGCCTGCAGCTCGGGGGGGATCCCGATCGTCACTCGCCAGTTGCCGCACGCGTAGGTGGGCGATTCCCCGCACGCCAGCGGCTCGGTGCCCAACTCGACGAAGAGGGTGTCGGGATCCACCCCGCCGCCCCCGGTGGTGTCGCTCCCGGTGCTTGCGCTTCCACCCCCGTTGCCGCCCCCCTTGGGGAGATCGGCGTAGCGGTAGGCGAGCTGCGACGCCGCGGTGATTTGGGTGTTTCGACAGACCTCCGGCACGACGCCCGTCGTCCCGTCCGTCGCGCCGTCGGTGGGGTCCCCCGGTTCGCGACACTCGCACGTGCAGACCGGGAACCCCTCGTCGCAGCTCGGTTTCGGCTCGCACTCTTGGGGGCACCTGCAATCGATCGCCCCACACTGCGACCCGGAGGTCGCCGGCGACGTGTCGGCGCCATCGGTGGCCGTCATGGCGTCGCCACGGGTGGCTCCGGAGGCCCCCGACGTCTCCGTGTCCGCACCGTCGTGGCCCTCGGAGGCGCCGAGCGATCGATTGTCCACGCAACCCGCGACGAGCACCAAGGGCGCCGTGACGAGAACCACCGAGACCAGATTCCAGCTCATGTTCATGGGTAATCTCCGCAAGCCAAGACTCCGACAAGGATAAAGCCCGATCGCGCCCGTGCAACGCGCGAGCCGCTCGGCCCACGGGGGGTCCCTCCGTCCGCTTCGTGCGGCTTCGATGGCCCGGTGCCGACGGCGAAAAAGGGCAGATCGACCCGGCGAGGTCGGGCGTTCCGAGGCGCCCACCATGGCCCTGCGTGACCGAGACATTCAGATCCGCCGCCCTTGCCCCGTCCAGCTCGATCCCGATCGTGCGCGGGGAGGCGTCAAGTCCTGGTATTGTGGTCACTGCGAGAAGTCGGTGTATGTGCTCTCGAACATGACCGAGAGCGAAGCACGCGAGTTCCTGAGCCGCCGCGTGGGCCAGGACCTGTGCGTGACCTACGCAGTACGGCGCGACGGCACGATCCGCTTCGAGCCCGACCCCACGGTGGTTCCGGTGACTGCGCTGACGCGTGGACGAAAGGTCGCGGCGGCGGTGGGCCTGGGTCTGGCGCTGGCGGCGTGCGCCCCTCACGACAACCCGGACGTTCAGGCCAATCTGCGCATCGCCGACCCGCCCACCCACGCGGCCAGCGTGCCGACCATCCCCGACGCCCCCGGCCACGGCGACGAGATGCTGGTCGACGGCATGGTGGCTCCCGATCTCGACGAGCAGCTCGTGGACGGAGACGTCGGGCCCGGGTCGCTGGCGCCGGGCCAAGGGATCGTCGAGCCCCCGCCTCCTCCGAAAGACGGCCTCACCATGGAGCCGCTGCCGCCCGACGAGCCTTGTTCCAAGCCCGTCGCGGACCAACCTCGGCCCCTGGTGCGGGGAAGAATTCGTGCGACCCGCCCCATCGAGTGAGGGGGTAGTCGGCCGTGCGCGGGCTTTGCCCCCAGGGACCATCACCGGGGTCGCGTACGGGTGGCCGCCATCCGGGCGACCATCGGCGGCGATGAGGATAGACTCGAACGCGATGCGACGTTGCTTCCGATGCGACCGCCACGTGTTCGACGACGCTGCGGGGTGTCCGTTCTGCGGAGCCCGTCATCGCGTCACCGACGTCTCGCCGATGCTCGTCGCCCTGGTGGGCCTGTCGCTGGTGGGCTGCTCGGATCGCGAGAGCGGCGACGGTTCGGCCGAGGGCGGGATGACCGACGGCGGGACGAGCAGCACGGGGACCGGGGAGACGCAAGCGAGCACGGGCAGCGCGACGCAGTCGGGCGGCGATTCGACGAACACGGCCAGCGGCACGGGGAACACCACGGATCCGGGCACGGATGCGACGGCGACCACGATCGACCCGGACTCGACGACCTCCAACGGGCCGACCACGACGACCGACGGATCGACGACCTCGACGTCCACCACCGCGGGCCCCGACTCCACGAGCACCGCCGAGGACGACGAGAGCACGACGGGAGACGACTCCGCCACCACGGCGATTCCCCCCTACGGCGGAGCATTCCCGGATCCGAAGGACGAAGCGACCCCACAGTAGGGCTCGATCCCCGCCGAAGTCGGGATCAGCGTGACAGGAGCCAGGCCTCGGCCTCTTCGATGCTGTTGAAGGCTCGCCGCATCGCGCCGTGGGCGATCGCTTCCATCGTGCTGCGGACCTTCACCATCGTCGACTGCACCACGATGGCCATGGCGTCGAAGATCTCGCGGTTTTCCGACCACGCGTTCATGAACGCGCGCATCTGCTCGTCGGGGAGGTCGGTCTCCCGATTGTCGATCAACACCTTGCGGACACCGTGCCTGCGGAGCGCCGCTTCGACCTCGCGCTGAAACGCGCGCGCCTCGTCCAGGTCGTCCATCCCGCCCCGCTGCCACACGAACACGTAGCCCGGGCGGAGCTCGATGCGGTGCTCGGCACTCATGACGAATACCCCTCTGCTGTTAGCACGGCCGGCCGGCCCAGGCCAACCGCAGGACGATCGAGGGAATCCCCGGAGACGAGCACCGGCCGTCGTGCTCCAGCCCGACGACCTTCCGTGGGAAGGGATGAAGTCGATTGAACCTTGTTCAGATCTCGATCGGCGCCCCGGGGCCGTACGGCTCGACCGCGCGAGAGGTCCGGGGCTCGTCGATGTGCACGGGCCCGTACCGCTCCCGCTGCGCGGGGTCCTTGTGCTCGCGGATCACCCGAAACAGGGCGTTGTCGAACGGCTCCCCGCGGGCGGTCGCCACCCTCTCCACGCGCTCGCGAAGCCCCTGGCGGTCGAGCTCCAGCGCGCGGTGGTGGCAGTACGGATTGTTCCCGGGACGTCCGAGCAGCGGTTCGCTGATCGACGTGCATCCGCCCATACATAGACTGGCGTAGTAGCACGTACGGCAAAACCCCCACAGGTCGTCGATGGTTCGTACTCGCGTGTATTGCATCTGCGGTGCGTCGGCCCAGATGCGATCGAAGCCGTGCTCGCGCCAGTAGCCCCCGATGCTCCGCTCACCGCCGAGGCTCGGACACGTCTTGATCGCGCCGTCGCTCTCGATGGCGACCGTGGATTTGCCCGCCTGACAACCCAGGTAATGCCCGTGGGCGTTTTGGTGGCGCCGCAGCTTGTGGTCGTACGGCCCGAAGAAGCCGAGGGTGTTGGCGGCCAGAAAGCGGACGCCGAGCTCCTCGCACCGGTCGACGAGCGTCGACAGCAGCTCGAACAGCTCGATGTACTCGTAAGGCTGGATCAGGATCTCCGGGTGGTCCGCGGCGTTTCCGTGGGCCACGGTGGTTTGCACCTGCCAGCCGTGAATCCCCAGCGGTGCGATGAGCTCGAGGAGCGCAGGAAGGTCGCGCCAGGTCAGCGCGTTGATCTGGGTGTTGACGGCGATGCGGGCGCCCGCGTCTCGCATGTAGCGAAGCGCCTGCATCGCGTGGTCCCAGCTTCGCTTTCGGTTGCGGAGAAAGTCGTGGTGCTCGGCGAGACCATCGATCGAGACCGAGACGCTGCTGATGCCCGCCTCGACCATGGCCGACGCCCGAGCCCGGGTGAGCCCGTACCCGCCCGTGGTCAGGATGCAGGTCATTCCCGCCTCGCGGATCGCACGGATGATCAGGACGAAGTCGTTGCGCAGGTAGGGCTCGCCGCCGATGAGCGCGACTTCACCCACGCCCGCTCGAGCCAGCTCGTCGACCAGCCGCAAGCATTCTTCGGTGGTGAGCTCGTCGGGCCGTGCCTTGCCGGCTCGAGGACCGCAGTGCCGACACGCCTGGTCGCACGCCAGCGTCAGCTCCCAGACGGCGATGCGAGGCTTGGGCGCCTCGCCCGGGGCAAGCGGCAGGATCGCCCGCGTCCGGGGCCGCGGCAGCGGCTCGGTGAGCACCGGCAGTCGGCGACGAGCATCGGCGAAACGCACGCGTTCATCGATTAGCACGGAATCGCCCGCGGGAACGTCGCCAGGCCCACCACTCGACGAACCCCTCGGATGCTCGGGAACGGATTGCCGGACGAGGAGGCGACCACGTGCAGGGTTTGCGGCGGCGTCGGGGGCGAACGCACGCAGACTGGAAGCTCCAGTCAAAAGGGCGGTTTCCCATGACGACCCACCATGTCCCGTTCCGACGCTTCCGTGGCACGCGATCCCCCAGGGTCGTCATCGTGGGAGCCGGTCCCGCCGGGGCTGCCTGTGCGCTCGAGCTCCGGCGTCTGAACGCGGCCGAGGTGCTCGTCCTCGACCGGGCCGTCAATCCTCGTCGCAAGGTGTGCGGCAGCGGCCTGTCGCCGATGGCCCTCGCTCAGCTTCGCCAGCTCGAGATGCTCGATGCGTTGCGCGACGTCCACGTCGAGATGAAGCGCCTGCGCGCGGTCGGACCCTCGGGAATCGACGTCCTGTTGCAGGGAAGCAAGGGGGCGTGGGTCGTGCCGCGAGCCGAGCTCGACAACCGGCTGGTCCGCGCGGCCATGCAGCGCGGGGCCGAGTTGCGGGAGGGCACGCGGGTGATGGAGGTGTTGCGCGGGCCCGACGGTTCGGCTCGCGGCGTGCGGACGCGAGAGGGAGAAATCGAGGCCGATCTGGTGGTGATCGCCAACGGATCTCCCTCCACGTTCGAGCTCGATCGGCAGCCCCGCGAGAGCATTCGCACCATCGTCGGTTGGTGGCAGGCGACGCTTCCGGACGACGCGGGATCATGGTCTGGGACGCGCGCCTGGGTGGCTACTACGCGTGGGCCTTCCCCGAGCCCGACGGCATCGTCAACGTCGGCCTCACGATTCCCGAAGGCTACCCGCGTTCGAGCGACTTGCGGGATCTCTTCACCGAGATCCTCGAAGAGCATTTTGGACAGCGTCGTCGGCTCCGCGCACCAGCTCGGACGTTGGGCCGGTCACCCGGCCACGGTCACCACCCGGATCGGGAAGATCGTCACCTCCCGGTCCATCTTCGTGGGGGAGGCCGCTCGGCTGGTGTGTTCCGGCACCGTGGAGGGGATCTCGTTCGCCCTGGAGAGCGGTCGCATCGCGGCTCGCACCATCGCGCGATCGTTCGATGTCAGGCACGGATTCTCCGGCACCGCCCAGCAGCGCTATCGGGTGGAGGTCGGCACGCAGATGCTGCCCAAGTTCCTGGCCGGCGAGGCCTTCTACCGGGTCATGCGCTCGCCGACGCTGCGAGGTCGACTCTCCAAGCTGGTGGCGCCCCGGCACGTCGCCAGCGGTCTCGCCCACTTCGTGGGCGAGCAGAGCAAGGCCGCCTGATCGAACCCGCCGAGCCCGACCTCATGCTCACCCTCCTCACCATCGTTTTCCTGCTCGGTCGCCGCAATCGACGCGCGAGGGCGCCGCGCCAAGCCCTCGAGACCCCTGAACGGTGGCCCATTCTGCGGGCAACCGAAAGGTGCGATGCTCGAGTCCGTTGGTCAGCGGCGTGCCCGGCTTCCAGACCGCAGTAGCTCTACTCGGCAGCGTCCTCTTCGGGGTCCCCGTCGCTCCGGCGACCGAGCCCGAGCCGCCGTCCTCGACCATCCGGGGCAGGATCACCGACACCGAGGTCGAGGGCGCTCCCGTGGCCGGGGCCGTGGTCGTGGCGATGTGCTCGTGCCTGAACGGGCCGCGTTCGGTGTCGACCGACGAGGAGGGGAGCTTCGAGCTCACCGATCTGCCCGCAGGTCAGTACACGCTCGTCGTCGATCGAGGAGGCCCCGTGTCTCGCACGTACGTGGCGCTCGCGCCCGCCGGGACGAGAATCGTCACCCTCGCGGTGGCGCCTCCGATCTCGACCACGCTCGACGAGGAGAGGCGACGCGAGCTCGCGCGTGCGCACACCATGATCGTCGCGGGGTCGCTGGGCATCATCGCGGCCGCGCTGATGTTCGTCAGCGCGCGTGTGGAAGGGACCAAGCCCGACTGCAACTTCGGCCTCGACGACTGCAGCGACAGGCCCCGACCGGGCCTCGCCACGGGGCTGGGCGTCGCGGGAGGCATTTTGACCGCGGGTGGAACGGCGCTCATCGTGGTCGGTGCATGGAAAAACCGGCGAATCCGCGCGCGCTTCGATCTCGACCGACAAGGCGCGTCCGTCAACCTCACCGGACGCTTCTGAGGGTGCGGGGACGGGGTCCGCCGACATCGAGCCGGCCGGCGTTCACACCCGCCGGAGCTCGCACCGGAACCCGGGCTGGCCGGGGCGCCCGCGACCCCCGCCGGTCGGGCGTGCTCCACCCGCGATCGCCCCGAACCGACCGGTCTTTGCGCGTCTGCGTCCGTCGTTGACAGGCAGGACCGGCCGCGATACGGGAACATCCTTCCAACGGTTTCTAGCGCTGGGGCGACCAGCGGGTAGAAACGAATCATCACCGGGACCACGGATCTGGCGCACTGTCGACGCGAAGACCGTCGTCGGCGGACCCAGCGGGCCCAGCCGCGCGACGAAACCACCGAGCTCACTCGTCTTCTCGAGTCGAAGCCGCTCGTGGAATCTCGCGGGTCGAGTCGTGCTCGATCGTTCGGTCCACCACCAGGATGTCCGGCCTGTTCTCCGGGCAATTCGGGCGCCCGCAAAGGCGAGCGCCAGTCTGAATCAAGATGAATCCATGGCGAGAAGCAACTACTCAGCGGGAAAGCGTCAACGGGAAGCCGAAAAAGCACGCAAGAAGAAGGAAAAGGCCGAGCGCCAGCGCGAGCACCGACGCGGCGGAGGTGGGGACATCCCCATCGCCACGGCGGACGAGATCCAAGGCGGGCTGATGTCCGTCGAGGAGGTGATGCAATCGATCGGCGCGAAGTCCAGTGAGGGTGGCGAACGAGCGCACGCCATCCCCAGCCGGTTGTTCATCGGCGGGCTCGACTGGAGCGTGACCTCCGACCAGCTTCGTCGCAAGCTCGAGGAGTTCGGACCCGTCACCGACGCCATCGTCGTCTTGGATCGTGACACCGGCGATTCCCGCGGGTTTGGCTTCGTGACCATGGCCGATCGCAAGGACGCCGCCGAGGCGATCCGCAAGCTCAACGGCAAGGAGATGGAGGGGCGCACCCTCGTGGTCCGCCAAGCCACCGATCGCCAGCGCTAGCCGGGTCACGGAGCCGTCGCGTGGGGTATCACCGTCGGCGCTGGCAAGGGTGCGAGCCAGGCCGAGCGCTCGGCTCGCACCGGGGTTGACCGTATACCGGGGTTGACCGTATGCCGAACGTCGAGCTCACCGGTCGTGCCGAGCTCTCACCGTGGCGCCACATGGCCCTCGGGACGTGGCATACCCCCCGCGACCCCTCGATCTACGGCACGTGAGCGTGCGGATGGACGCGGCGCTCGAGTACATCCGGCGGTTCCGCGAAGTCACCGGACGGCACCTGACGGTCACGCACCTGATGGCCAAGGTCGTGGGTGTGGTCCTCTCCGAGGTGCCGGAGATCAACGCCGTGCTTCGCTGGCGGGGGATCTACCTGCGCAAGGAGATCGCGGTCTTCTTTCAGGTCGCGATCGAGAACCCGCGTACCGGGAACATCGACCTCTCGGGGGTGAAGATCGAAGCACCTCACCGCCGCAGCCTGATCGAGATCATCGACGAGTTCGAGACCAAGGCGGCTCGGGTCCGCGCTCGCCAGGATCGGGAGATCGAACGCAGCCGCCGGATGCTGCACCGCGTGCCCCGGCTGCTGGTCGGCCTCGCGCTGCGGGTGCTCGGGTTTCTGAGCTACACCCTCAACCTCGACCTGCGGTGGGCGGGCGTGCCCAAGGACCCCTTCGGCTCCGCCATGGTCACCAACATCGGTTCGCTGGGCCTGGAGGCGGCGTACGCCCCGCTCGTCCCGTTCTCGCGG
>CAZYSW010000057.1:1492-18011 GCA_964650105.1 uncultured Nannocystaceae bacterium | reverse complement strand
CTTCGCGGGAACCGACAATTCGGCCATCAATACCTCGATCTTGGCCAAGAACGGGCCGTATCCGGCGTTCACGGGGGGAGAGACCCTGGCCATCGCGGTGGCGCAAGCCGTGGAGAACGATCTGGCCCCCTACGGCGTCCGGGTGGTCTACCTCGAGCGACCCGACCCGATTCTTCCGTACACCATGGCCATGATGGGGGGGACCTGGCAGGACACCAATCTCGACGCCCCGGCGGGCGGGGTGGCGCCCACGGCCGACTGTGGTGCGCTCAATCAGCGTCACATCGTCTACGTGTTCACCGAGGGCACCATCAGTGCGTCGTCAATGGCCAACGTCGCCAGCCAGGAGGCGGGCCACGCCTGGGGGCTCGACCACACCCTCAACTGCGACAGCGTGATGTCCTACTGCGGCGGGATCTCCGACTCCAGCTTCTCGACGACGTGCGACCCGCTGTGCGCGGAGCAGTGCCAGGGCGCCAACACCATCGGTTGCCGCCTCAATCACGAAGTGTTCTGCGAGGAGGGCAGCGAGGCCCAAAACGAGGATCTGGAGCTCTCGTTCTTGTTCGGGGGCGACGAACCCGATCTCGAGCCCCCCTACGTGGACATCGTCGAGCCCGAGGACGGGCTCGTGGTCGACGAAGGCGCCGACGTGGCGTTTCGGGCCGACATCGACGACGACTACGGAGGCATGGGCTGGAAGGTCACGATCGAGAAGGACGGCGAGGTCCTCTTCGACGAGATCGACTACTACAAGAACTACCTGAACACGGACTACCAGGCCGCGCTCAACCTCACGAAGCTGGCGGCCGGTCGCTACACGATCACCGTGATCGCGATGGATCACGCCGACCACGTGACCCAGGACAGCGTCACCTTCACGGTGGGCGCGCAAGGGACTTCCGGGGAGGACGAGTCCAGCACCGGCCTGCCCATGGACACCGATTCGTCGAGCGAGGACGGCACCGCGACCGATACCGACGCCGCCACGTCCCCGACCGGCGGCGACGAGGGGTGCGGCTGCACCAGCGCCGATCGGCGAGGCGTGGGGCTCGCCCTGTGCGTCCTCGTCCTCGCCTCCACCGGTCGCCGCCGCCGGCCGGTCGGGCTCTGGTAGGCTCGCAGCCGCCATGCTCCTCCGCAGCGCTCGATGGCTCGTGGTGCTCTCGGCCCTCGTCGGGTGTGTGAAGGTCACGCCGGTGGACGAGGCGAGCTCCGATCGCGATCGACCCGTCCCTTCGGTGGAACCCGACCAGGCCCGAGAGCGCGCTTTGCCGCGAGCGGCCGTCGCCCCGCCCCCCGATCCTCCTCCGCCGACGGCCGCCGAACTCCCGGATCCCGCGCCCGAGCTCGAGGCGATTCTGGAGGCCGCGTGGCCCGAGGCGGGCCTGACGTTGGACGATCGGGGGCGCGAGCCCCATGCGCCGCTGCGCCTCGATCCGCGTCCGGGTGTGGTGCAGCGCCTCACCCTGTCGATCGGGACCCGCGTGGCGCTACGCGTGGGGACCAAGGACATGCCGTCGGGTCCCGTGCCCCCCGTCGAGGTCCGTCTCGAAACCGAGGTCGAGTCGGTGGCCGACGACGAGATCGTCTACCGCTTTCGCGTCGTCGAGGTGACGCACCAAGCCACCGAAGAGACGATCCCGCGGGTCGCCGCCGCGGTGAGGAAGGCGCTCGGGTCGCTGGAAGGCGCCACCGGGCGTTGGGTGGTCGACCGCCGCGGCGTGATCGCGTCGATGGATCTCGGCATCGCGTCCAGTCCCGACGACCCACTCCAGCCCACGCTCGAGGGATTTTATCAGGCGCTCCACCAGCTCTTGCCCCCACTGCCTAGCGAGGCGATCGGGGTGGGGGCCACGTGGACCCGCGTCGCGGAGGTCGAGCACAACGGCATGCGGCTGATGCAGCGGGGGCGATACACGCTGGTGAGCCGTGAGGCGAACGTGCTGAAGATCGCCTTCGAGATCGAGCAGCGACGCCCGAACGACGGCGTCGGCGAGAGCCCTGCGAAGGGCACCACGCTCGCGGTGCAGCGGTTCGTCTCGACCGCGAAGGGACAGGTCGCGGTGGATTTGTCGAAGATGCTTCCGCTCGACGGGACATCCGAGACCCGCAGCGCCACCGACGTCGTGGTGGCGGTGGGCGGTGGGCGCGAGCCCGTGCACGTGGACGTGGCCCTCGAGCTCTCGCTGCGCGGGTGATCGCCGCGCGCCTTCCGGCCGGCCGTGTTCCTTCGTGCGCAGCGAGACGCCGCGGTAGGGAACACGCCCACGGGACGTTGCGCGTTGTCGATCGACCTGTCGTCACGATTACGTCCGTGGCGATTCTCTGCCGGTGGATCGCGTTTCGTGGCTTCGCTATCGTCGGCGAGAACATGCTGCCGCCCCGCGTTCTCGCATGCATGGTCCCCTTGTTGCTCGCCTCGGGACCCAGCGCGACGATGGATGCGGCGCTGGGGGCCCTGGACCCCACGCCCGTCGAGTTGCCGACGCTGTCGGAACCGACCCCGCCGCCGAAGCCGGTCGCCGTGGTCCCCGCGGAGGCCGAGCCGAGAATCGACCTCGACGCGGTGCACTGGACGGCGCCGGTGGACGAATCGGTCGAGCGGCTGGCGATGCGATGGGGGTTGACCACCCGACGGCTGGTCCGGCTCAACCCCTCGCTCGACCCCGACGGGATGGTCGCCGCCGGCACCCGCCTCGTGGTCTATCGGCCCGATCCCGACGAGCCCACCCAGTCGATCGGCGCACCGAACCGCGGCCGCCTGCGTGGGGGCATTCCCTTGCCCGAGGGGCGCTACTGGCAGCTCCGCGACCACCGAAAGCGCGCCTACGGTACCCGTGACACCATCACCGCGCTGTTGCAGGCCTTCAACGCCTACGGCGAGGCGTTTCCGGACGCGCCCCCCATTCGGCTGGGCGAGATCTCGCAGCGCAACGGCGGTCGGGTCTTCCCGCACGTCTCACATCGCACGGGGCGGGATGTCGACATCGGGTACATCCTCACCCGAGCCCCGTCCGAGGGACGCTACTGGGTCACGGCCAGGCCCGAGACCTTCGACGTGGAGAAGAACTGGTTTCTGATCAAGGCGCTCGTGAGCACCGGCAAGGTGCAACGGATCTTCATCAGCGCCAGTCTGCAGAAGCTGCTGCGCGAGCGCGCCGCCGAGGAGCTGACCCCCGAGGAGATGGCCCGCTACTTTCGGATGCCGGGGCGCGACCGCGACGAGCCGCCACTGATTCGGCACTGGAACGGACATCGCGACCACATGCACGTCCGCTTCCGGTGCGAAGAGGGCAACAAGTGCTGCCGCAGCCGCTCGGTCGACCCCGCGTAGGGACCGCTTCGCGCGGCCGGTGCCGTTCAATACCCCTCGGGGATCCGTCCGTGCAAGAACGTGATGGTGTTCGGGGCGTGACGGCTCGACCAGTGGGCGCGCTCGGGCGACTCGGGCGAACCCTGCTCGAGCCCCTCGGTGTCGCTCCAGTGGGGCTCCTGCCCGGGCATGATCGTGTGCAGCCCGCTTTGCCAGTGGCCGATGATGAACGTGTGCCCGGCGACGCGGCAGCCCAGGAAATCGGCGAGGGCGCGCGCGAATCGGTGCCCTGGACGGGCGCCGAAGGTCTCGCAGGTCCGAAACCACCACAGGCCGCGCGAGGCCGGGCGCATGCGGGCCCGCACCCGACGAAGGAGGGGATAAAGCTCGTGCGACGCCTCAAGCGCGTCGATGTCGAGCGGCTGCCGGTCGACGCGGGCGAGGCCCCACTTGCCGTGACCCCAGTACTGCACCTCTGCGATCGGGCGGTCGGGCTGGAACTCCGCCAGCCACTTCAGGCCTTCGTTCCACGACGACACGCCGCGGCAGGCGTCCAGCCGTCCGAGCCCTCGATACAGGTGAGCGCCGGTCCACCACACGTGGCTGAGCCCGAGCCGGTACCACGGCCCGCGGCAGGTCCGGTCGAAGATCATCAGGCGCACGCCCGGGTCGTCCGAAGCGCTCATCGGTTCCGAACGATCATCCTGCGGCGGGTTCGCCTCGCACGCAAACCACCAGCGACTCGGCGCTTCGCTGGACCGGTCGTCCGCGCCGACCGAACCACGACCAGTGGGTGTCGCCGAAGGTGTCCGCGGCCGTGCTCGACCAGTAGTAGCCCCCGCCCAGCATCTGCGCCTCCATCATCGACGTCAACTCCCCGAGCGTCGGCAGCCGCCAGCCGTCGATCCCCTCGATCGTGAGCCCTTCGCAATGGGCCACGGCTTCGGCGTGGAGCATGGGAGTGTCCGCCCCCGGAGCGACGAGCAGGATGTCGAGCGCGCGAACCTTGCGGCTGCGCAACGCTTCCATGACGCGCGTCTGAACCTGTCCGGGGGCGATCGCATCGACCACGGGTGCCTGTGGCGTCTCGGCCGGGGGCTCGTCCTCGGCGGTCTCGGCCTCGTCCTTGCGCGCAGCCCCCGGCACCGACGCGGCGGGTTCGGAGGGGGCGCTCGCCACCGCGTCGTCGTCCTCCCCCCAAGCCGCGATCAACGAGCCGGTGATGCCCAACGTCATCACGCCGAGGCCGACGCCCACCCACATCGCCAGAGGACGCGCCGCCTGCTCGGGGCGAGCAGGCGCGGTGGCTGCTTCGGGGTCGCCCATCGTGGGTGCGGTCCGAGCCGACGCGATCGGTGTCGTCGGTGCGATCGAGGGCGAAGGGGTCGGTGCCACGGGAGGTTCCGCGATCGGCGGGGCGGGGGGCACCTCGGTCGGGGTGGGATCGAGCGCGTTCGGATCCTCGTCGTCGATCTCCACGTCCTGCGGGCTCAGCTCGATGCGCTCGAACGGGCCGGTGTGCCCGAGGTCGGCGAGATCCTCGGGCGTGATCAACGAAACGTTCGCCAGCGAATCCTCCGCGGCCAAAGCCTCGTCGCGCCCGGTCGACGCGTCGCTTTCGCTCGCGCCGTCTTGGGTGGCCTGGGCTGCAGCCGCGGCTCGATCGGCGGCCGCCAGGGCCTGCGCCTCTTGGGGCCGCATCACCGAGGTCTCCTCGGGCTCCTCGAAGTCGTCGAGGCCGGGACGCTCGGTCGGGCCCGCCCGCGGGATCCGGAGCGTCGGAAGATCGTCGGTCGCGGCCGCCGGTCGCGGTGGGCCCACCGGGATGCCGAGTTGCGTGGCGTGCCGCACTCGACGGGGCGGCTCGGGGGGCTTGGCGGCCCGCACGAGCTCGGGGAACGGCATGCCGTATTGAGTCGTGCGACGCGGGAGCGCAGGGAAGCGGCCTTCGATCGGCATTCGCGACACGCGCGGGGCTCGTTCGCCGGCGAGCTTCTGCAAGCCGGCCGTGATCCGCTCGAGCAGCTCGGGCGTGCGGGTGGAGGTGACGGTGACCGTGCGCCCGAAGGGGATGTGATGCGCGAGCAGGACGTCGCGGAGCTCGTCGGCGACGTCCCTTCCCAGCGCCGCGGTCCGGCAAAGGACGTACAGCCCCTCGGCGCCGCACCGCTCGATGGCGGCCACCAGGCGCTTTCGATCGCGCTCCACCCCGGAGACGAGCACGACGGTGTGCCCCTGGGCCTCGAGGTCGCGCACCACGGCCTCGATGGCGGCCCGATCCGCGACGGCGCAGCAGATCACGATGGGGCCAAGACCGGCCGAATCTGTGTCCTGGCCCGAGCCGACGGCCATGCCGGCAAACGTATCACGGCGACGGCCGGACGCGGCGAGGGGGCGACGCCCGAGCCGTGCCGCTGGGGGCGGCCGCGCGGGGGGCCGTCCGGACGCCGGGTCAGCGATCGGGAGCGAGGGCGGCCAGGGCGAGCGCGACGTTGCGCTCGTGCGTGACGGCGGGATCCCGGACCGACAGGCCCAGCTCGATCGAGCGACGCATCAGGCTGGAGGCATCGAGGAGGCGCTGCAAGACGGCAGCGCGGGCCTCCTCGAGCGCCCGGAGGCGATCGAGGCCGGCGAGCAGCTCGTCGCGCGCCGAGGCCGGTTCGCCCCGGGCGGTACTGGCCGCGAGCGCGCGAACGAGCGTGCCCTCGTCGAGCTCCGAGAGCGCCGCGTCGACTTTCCGAAGCCGGGCGACCTCGGCCTCCACCCGCTCGACGATCTGCGACACGGGCTCGGTCACGGCGTCGATCTCGGCGCGCTCGCCCGCGTGCGTGATCCGGTGGTCGCACAGACGCTGCACGAGCAGCGCCATCTCTCCGATCTGCTCGCGAACGTCGTCAGGCGTGTCGTCGCGCAACAGCGCGCCCAGCCGGGCCACCAGCGGATCCGAGGCCGGCAGTGCCGCGGGAGCCTCGCGAAGCCGCAGCAGGCTGGTCCGGGGACGCCCCGCCCTCTTCGTCGCCACCCCGACGACGACCGCGACGAGGGTCATGATCCCCGCGAGCGCGATGGTCACCCCCGCGGCGATGGACATGCCCAGCGCGGCCAAGATCGTCGCTCCGGCGAAGGTCGCCACCGCACCGATGCCGAACCCGACGGTGACCGATCGGGGCAAGGGGCGAGCATTCGGGCGAACGGGGCTCGCCTTGATCGCGAACCCGAGCGCCTTCATGCGCCGTTCGAGCTCGACGGCGGTCTGCCGCGGCAAACGGTCGAGCAACCTGGCCGGCAGGCGGATCAACCGTTTCTGCTCCTGCTTGGAGTACATCCGTGCATCACCGATCAGGAAGTTGAGCGGCGGCAGGGGACCCTCGGCGACGGCGGACAAGAATTCGCGCAGCCGGGCCAAGAGCTCCGCGGATTCCTCGACCTTCGTCAGGGTGAGGGCGTACAGGTCCGTCGTGTCGTCGTCGGCGTGGGCGAACACGACCGCCGCTCGACCGCACGACAGGCACAACCGCTGCGCGGGGCGGAGGGCCGCACCGCAGGCCTGGCACTGCACGCGGGCCAGGCTGCGCTCACCGAGCGTCGCTTCGCCGCGAAGGATCTCCGCCAACTCGGCCGCGCTGTCTGGACGCAGGTCGCTGCGATAGGCCAGGCACCGGCGGCAGACCGCGTCGATGTTCTCGGGAATCTCCGCGCGCAGCTCCCGAGGCGATGGGGGCTCGGCGTCGGCCTCGCGGAAGATCGATGGCGATTCCCCGAACGGCAACACGCCCGTCAGCCCCTGAAACAGGATCACCCCCAGCGCGTATACGTCCGAACGACCATCGACCGCGGTACGCGTGAGCTGCTCGGGCGAGGCGTAGGGCGAGCCCTCGAGCAGCAAGCTCGCCGCCGTTCGGGTCGACAGGATGTCGACTCGCGCGAGCCCGATGTCGGTGAGGACGACCGATCCGTCGTCCTTGCGCAAGATGTTGCGGGGGTGCAGGTCGCGGAGTACGACTCCGCGCACGTGGAGGCCATGCACGGCGTCGGCGAGGCTCGCCACCAGCTCGACGACCTCGTCGACGGGCGCGGGTGCTCGTCGCTCCAGCCAGTCGTGCAGCGTTTCGCCGCGCGGATCCTCGCGCAACCGCCAGGGAGGTACGGCGTTCGGATCGCGCGGATCGGGCGACGGACCCATCGCGAGCACGCGGGCGACCGCCGGTGCGTCGAACTCACGCAGGCGCTCGAAGTCGCGGACCCATCGACGCCGTAGCGAGGGATCGGCTGCCAGCTCCTCGAGGAGCATGGCGAGCAGCGCGTGCCGCCCGTCGGCGAGCCGAGCTCGCCAGCGCCGTTCGCTGCCCACGCGGAAGGGGCCGTCGAGGACCTCCACCACGTCGGGCACCTCGACGGGCAACCGTCGGTCCCGAGCGAGCGCCGTCATCCGCGTTGCACCTCCTCGAGCGCCTCGACGCGCCGGCGCAGATCCTCGAGCGCCTCGTCCTCCATCGCCGCGTCGGCGCGATGCTCCGCGGCGGCCATCCGCACCTGCAAGCCTTCGAGACTCGCCGTCAGGCCGAGCAATCGCGAAGCCCACAAATCCCGCTCGTGGAGGACACGTCGCGCCTCGTCGCCCGACTCCTCCCGCGCGAGGGTGGCCAGACGTCGATCGAGCGCGTCGAGCCTCGCCGCGGCCACGCCGGCCACCAGCACCGCCTCCGCGAGCTCTCGGTGCAGCTCGGGTGTCCCCTCGGAAGAGGCCGTCCGCGCCAGGGCGGTGGCCCGCGACAGCGCGGCGCGCAGCCCCTCTCGATGCCGTGCCTGCCGGATCTCGGGCAACATCGCCTCGACCTGCCCCAGCGCGCGACGGACCGGGATCGGCAAGGCGTTCGGGCGACCGTCGCACCGCGCGGCGCAGCGCACCGAGCTCACCGTGACGCCGCCCACGATCCCGACCAGGGCGACCAGGCCCAGGGGGATGGCCCATCCGTGGCCCCACATGCCGGCCATGCTGGTCGCGACGATGGCGGTGACCCGCCCGGCGAGCCCACCGACCTTGGCGCGCATGGCCTCGGCTCGAAGCGGGTTGCCCTCCACGAGCATCCATTCGAGCTGCAGGTGCTCGAGCGAACGACCGATCGCGCGGCCGCTCTGTTCACTGATCTTCGTGATCAGCGCGAACGGAAGGCGGGGGATCCGGCGGGAGAGCATGGGGGAGGGCTGCAGGCCGATCGCCCTGCAGCCCTCGAGCCATTCGTGCAGGCGTTCACGCAGCGCGCTGTCGAGCTTGTCACCGACCGCCCCCGGCCCTACGACGAGCAGCGAGAACCCGCCGCGTTCGATGGTGGCGACCGGAGCCCCGCAGCCCAGGCACACCGCGAGGTCCTCGACGAGGACTCCCTTGCAGCGCGCGCAGCGGGCCTGCGCCGACGAGGGGAGGGCGAGCGCCGTCTCGTCCGCTCGGCCCAGCGTGTCGAGGGCCGCGAGCACGGCGGCGGCCGACTGGGGTCGCTCCGCGGGGGACTTGGCCAGAAGCTGCGCGACCAGGCGGCGCAACGGCTCGGGGTATCGGTCGGGCATCGGCGGCAGCGGAGCTTCCCGATGTCGCTGCAGGATTCCGAAGGGGGTCGCCGCCTGAAACGGCGGATACCCGGTCATCATCTCGAACATCACGCAACCGAGGGCGTACAGATCCGAGCGCGCGTCGACGGCGAGTGGATCGATGCTCTCGGGCGCCATGTAGTCGGGCGTCCCGACGACGGTGAGTGCTTGTCGGTCCGCCCCCGCGAGCGATGCGGCACGGGCCATCCCGAAGTCGGCGATCTTGGGAACCTCGCCGTCGGCGAGCAGCACGTTGGACGGCTTGAGATCGCGGTGCACGGTGCCCGCGGCATGGGCGTGCTCGAGCCCCGCCGCGATCCCGCGGGCGATCGCGATCACCACGTCGGGCGCCAGGGGTGCCTGTCGAGCGACGAGCGCGGCGAGGGTGGGGCCCGTGACCAGCTCCATCAACAGCGCGGGGCGTCCGTGGAGCTCGAGCGCCTCGTGGACGCGGACGATGTTGCGGTGCTCGAGCCCCGCCACCAGGCGAGCCTCCTGCAGGAATCGCGCGGCCGCGCCGGGATCGTCGGCCGTCGACGTGTGGGCGACCTTCGCCGCACACGTGCGTCCATCCGGTCCATGAACGAGGTACACGGAGGCCACCGCCCCCTTGCCGAGCAGCTCCGACGTGCGCCAGGTGGCCACCGCGTCCTTCGTATCACCGGGAGCGTCCATCGATCGGTCGGGCTGGATCTCGCGGAGCGTGGGGAGTCCGCGCACGTTCCGAAGGCCGCCGCTGCGGGGCCAACCGAACGGACCGCCCCTGCATTTCCACGTCCGCGGCTCGCGGCGGGCCGCTCGGGTGCGTCCCTCGCCTCGACACGGGTGCCGCTTCGTCGGACGACCGGTTACGGTACGGTCGTGGTGACGAGACCTCCCCTCGGCCTCGCCGACCTCCGCCGCCGCGCGCTCGATCGAGTGCGCCGTCGGGCCGGCGCGGCCGTCGTCGACAATTTCTTCTACTCGCTGGCCACGCTCGGGCGGTTGCATCCGCGCGCCAATCCGGCGCGCCATCGGGTCGAGGTCGTGCGCGACATCCCTTACCTCCCCACCGGCCACGTCGAGCATCGCCTGGACGTGTATCGACCCCTGGACCGAGGTCGGCCGTTGCCGGTGATCCTGTACATCCACGGCGGTGGGTTTCGCATCCTGTCGAAGGACACCCACTGGATGATGGGCATCGCCTTCGCGCGGCGGGGCTACGTGGTGTTCAACGTCAGCTATCGCCTGGCACCGCGGCACCGGTTCCCCGCCGCCCACCAGGACGTGTGCGACGCGTACCGGTTCGTCCTCGAGCAGACGCATCGATGGGGCGGCGACCCGTCGAGGGTGATCGTGGCCGGCGAATCCGCGGGCGCCAACCTGGCCTTGTCGTTGACGCTCGCGACGTGTACGCGTCGACCCGAGCCCTGGGCCCGCGACGCCTTCGAGCTCGGGCGCCCCCCCGACGCGTGCCTGCCCGCGTGCGGGATCTTCCAGGTCTCCGACGGGCATCGCTACGCCCGGCGCACGCCTCCGGTGTCACGCTTCGAGCTCGATCGCATCACCGAGGTCGCGGCCGCGTACCTGGGTTCCCACGACGTGGGGCACGAGGAGCGACACGCCCTCGCCGATCCGCTCGTGCTGCTCGAGCGCGCCGAGGGAACCGAGCGCCCGCTCCCTCCGATGTTGCTCACCGTGGGAACCCGTGACCCCCTCATCGACGACACGCGTCGGCTGGAGGCCGCCTTGCAAAAGCTCGGTGTCACCCACCAGGCGCACTACTACGATGGCGAGCTTCACGCATTCCATGCATTCGTGTGGCGGCAAAACGCTCGGCGGTGCTGGGGGCACACCTTTTCGTTCCTGGAGAGCACGCTGTCGCATCCCCACGGGTAGCGCCTCCGGCCGGGTGGGCGTCGCGTAGTCGTGTTAACCTCAGGGGGTGGTGGGGTCGTACGCGCGCACGGAAGTCTCCGGGGAGACCCCCGTCGGGGTCGACGAGCACGACATCGACCACGTGCCCGCCGGTGCGACGGTCGGCCGCTACGTGATCCTCGAACGCCTCGGGGCCGGAGGCATGGGCAGCGTCTATGTCGCACACGATCCGGAGCTCGATCGGAAGGTGGCGATCAAGCTGCTTCGGCCACGTCGGGCGACGCCACGACGCGAGGAACTGCGCGCTCGCATGCTCCGCGAAGCGCAGGCCATGGCACGGTTGAGCCATCCCAACGTCGTGAAGATTCACGACGTGGGCACCCTGGGCAACCTGGTGTGGCTGGCGATGGAGTGGGTCCAGGGGCAGACGCTGCGGGCATGGATGGCCAAGCGACCCCCGTACACCGACGTGCTCGCCGTGTTCCTCGAGGCGGGGAAGGGGCTCGCTGCAGCGCACGAGGCGGGCCTCGTTCATCGCGATTTCAAGCCCGAGAACGTGTTCATCGAGACCGACGAGACCTCGGCCGTACGTCGCGTGATGGTCGGTGATTTCGGGGTCGCGCGATCCGTGTCCTCCGTGTTGCCTCCCAGCGAGGAACGCACCGGACAGGACACGAGCACTCCGTCGGGGGTGGACGCCTTCTCCCAGCCGCTGACCCGCGAAAGTCACCGCATCGGCACGCCGGCTTACATGGCGCCCGAGCAGCTCCTGTCCAACCGTGCGGACGCGGCGAGCGACCAGTTCGCCTTCTGCGTGGCGCTGTACGAGAGCCTTTACGGCGTTCGGCCGTTTCGAGCGCGGACGTACGCGGAGCTGGCGTTTCAGACCTCGCAAGGACTCGTCCGCCCGCGGCCCCGGCACACCGCCGTGCCCCTCGCCATCCACCGCGTGGTGTGCCGCGGTCTGTCGGCCGACCCCCAGCGGCGCTTCGCCAGCATGCACGAGCTCCTCGGGGCGTTGGCGCGGCCGCCTTCCCGGCCGCGTTGGTTGGGCGTGGTCGCGATTGCCGGCGTGTTCGTGGGCGGTGTCGGCTGGGCGGCATCGGGGCACGACGCATCGCCGTGCGAGCAGGGACCGCGGCGCATGGCGGAGCTGTGGAACGACGCGACCCGAGCCGCGGTGGACGACGCCTTCGCGTCGACCGGTCGTGCTTACGCGGCGACGGCTTCCAGCAGCACGATCAAAGGGCTGGACGCGTGGGCGGACCAGTGGTCGGCAGCCTACGACGAGGCTTGCTCCGGCGCGTCTGCGGGACCGTCGTCGGACGCACGCATGCGCTGCCTCGAACGCGGCCGGCAGGCGTTCGCCGCCGTGACCGAGGAGCTTCGCGCCATCGATGCCGACGGTCTGGCCAAGGCGCCGGCCATGGCGGCTCACCTCCCCGACCCTCGGGCCTGTTCGGCGCTGGAGCCCACCGCGGGCGAGGCCGTTTCGCCCGAGCTGCAGCGCCGGATCGAGGCGATCCGAGCGGCGCTCGACCGTGCGCTCGCCAAGCAGTGGAGCGGGCGCTATCCGGCGGCCATCACCGATCTCGAGGCGGTCGTGGCCTCGGCCCGCGATCTCGACCATGCACCGCTGCTCGCCGAGGCGCTCCACCAGTACGGCGTGACGCTCTCGTTCGTGTCGCGCAACGAGGAAGCCGAAGATCGGCTCGCCGAGGCGCACTGGATCGCGGCCCGCGTGGGGGACGACGCCCTGATGGCGGAGACCGCCTCGGAACTGGTCCGGGTGCTGTCGGACCTCGGGTCGCGAGATCAGGAGGCGTTGGAGTGGGCGCGCCACGCCGAGGCGGCGGTGCGCCGTCAGGGCCGAGATCCCGCGACGAATCCGAGGCTCGCCAACGCGATAGGGATCGTCTACGAACGCACGGGCCGCTACGACGAGGCGTTGCAGGCGTACCAACGAGCGCTCGAAGGTCGGCACGCCGAGCCGCCCAGCGACGCACGAGAGATCGGCGTCGCGTCCATCCTCACCAACATCGCGTTGTGCTACGAGAACCAGGGACGCTACGCCGCGGCCATCGAGCACCATCGCCGCGCTCTGGACATTCGAGAGCGGATCGCCGGGTCCGCCCACCCCGAGGTGGGGGACTCCCACAACAACCTCGCTTTGGCCCTCGCCAACAACGGCGATGCCCAAAAGGCGCTCGAGCACTACGAGAAGGCCATCGAGATCTGGGAGGGCGCCTTGGGCCCCGACGCTCTGTCCATCGCATCGGGTCTCAACAACATGGCTCACGTGCTGGAGGTCTCGGGGCGCCATGCCGAGGCCGAACAGGTACTGCAACGGGCGCTGGAGATCCGACGACGATCGCTTCCGCCGGAGCATCCCCTGGTGGCCAGCGTCCTCAAGAGCATGGGGATCAACGCGCTCGCCCAGGAGCGCTGGGACGAGGCCCGGGAGCGGCTCGAAGAAGCGAGGGCCTCGTTGGTGGCATCGCTGGGCAGCGACCACCCGTACGTCGGAGAGGTCGAGTACCGGTTGGGGGAGCTGGCGTGCGACATCGGCAAGTGCGAGGAGGGCCGGCCGCACCTGGAGCGGGCCCTCGAGATCTTCGAGAACGCCTTCCCCGACGGGCACGCGTTCGTGGGGGTCGTGCAGCGGAACTTGGGACGCGTGGAACGTGCGCGGGGCGACCTGGACGCGGCGCGGTCCCGTTACGAAGCGGCGCTGGCCATGCTGCAGCGAACCGTGGGAGACGACCATCCCGACACCGCCACCACCTTGCTGGGGCTGGGACGGATCGACCTGGCGGCGGGCCACCCCGAGCGCGCCCTTCAGCGTTTCGAGGCGGTCCTCGAGATTCGGAAGCGACGCGGCACCGACCCGCAGGATCAGGGGGTCGCGTCGATGCGCATCGCCGAGGCCCTCGCAGAGCTCGGTCGGCGAGACGAGGCCATCGAGCACCTGGAGGTGGCACTGGCGGCTTTCGAGCAGGGCGAGTCCGGCCACAGCCGAGCGGCGCAGGCCGAGCACATGCTGGCCATGCTCTTGTGGAGCCGCCCGGCCGATCGTGCGCGTGCGCGTGTACTCGCTCGTCGTGCTCGCGAGCGGCTCGAGGCGCTCGGTCCGGCAGCGGCCGACGAGCTCGCCGAGCTGGACGACTGGCTCGCCGCTCCGCACGACTGGCGTTGAACGAAGTCGGTTCGTAGGGACGGGCAACCTCGGTCTCGTGTGGTACGTGCGAGACGACGGTCACCGCTCGAACGCGGTCTCGGAGGGCGACGAGCATGGCGCGCGTGGTCGACCACGACAAGAAGAAGCGGAGCGCTGGCTGGGTCTGGGGGTCGACGGTAGGGCTCAAGGTCCTGATGGCCGTGACCGGAGCGCTGCTGGCCGGGTTCGTGTTCGCCCATCTCCTCGGCAACCTGAAGGTGTATCGGGGGCGCGAGGTCTACAACGCCTACGCGGCGTTCCTGCAAGATCTCGGCGGGCTGCTGTGGCTGGCGAGGGGCACGTTGCTGGTCTTCATCGTGGTCCACATCGTCTCGGCCCTCCGTCTGGGCGAGCGGAACCGGAAGGCCCGCAAGCAGAGGTACGCGGCCGGCCGGAAGTACCGCGCCACCAACCTGCACGCCCTGTCGATGCTCCCCACGGGCATCGTGGCGCTGGCCTACATCGTCTATCACATCCTCCACTTCACCGTCGGTGTGGTGCACGGTGACTTCCACGGGCTTCGAGATCCGGCGGGCCGCGTCGATCTCTACAACATCTTCGTGCTCGGCTTTCGCGACCCCACCGTCGTGACGATCTACGTGGTAGGGAACCTCGCCATCGCGTCGCACCTCGCCCATGCGATGACCAGCATCTTCCACACCCTCGGCATCGCGGTGGGCCCGTTCCGAACTCCCCTCCAGTACGTGGGGCCCGTGTTCGGGGTGCTCGTGGCGGTGGGGAACGTGTCCATGCCCATCGTTTGCCTGTTGGGGCTGTTGCGACCTCAGGGGGTGGCCTTCTCATGAATCGAGCGCGGTCCCGACGGAGCCGAGCGTTCGTCGTGGAGGCGCCGGCGGAGTCCACGTGAGCGTTTCGATGGAGCTCGACGCCAAGATCCCACCGGGGCCGCTGTCGGAGAAATGGGACCGGCACCGCTGCGATCTCGCGCTGGTGAACCCCGCCAACCGACGCAAGTACACCATCATCGTGGTGGGCACCGGTCTGGCGGGGGCGTCCGCGGCCGCCACCTTGGGCGAGCTCGGCTACGAGGTCGAGTGCTTCTGCATCCACGACAGCCCCCGGCGGGCGCACAGCATCGCCGCGCAGGGGGGGATCAACGCGGCCAAGAACTACCGGAACGACGGCGACAGCGTCTTCCGGCTGTTCTACGACACGATCAAGGGCGGGGACTTCCGTTCGCGCGAGGCCAACGTGTACCGGCTCGCGCAGGTGTCGCTGCAGATCATCGACCAGTGCGTGGCGCAAGGGGTGCCCTTCGCACGCGAGTACGGCGGTCTGCTGGACAACCGGTCCTTCGGCGGCGCCCAGGTCTCGCGAACCTTCTATGCACGCGGTCAGACCGGGCAGCAGCTCCTCTTGGGCGCCTATCAGGCGCTCAGCCGCATGATAGGCGCCGGAAAGGTCCGCATGCACCCGCGTCGCGAGATGCTGGACCTCGTCGTCGTCGAGGGGCACGCGCGCGGCATCATCACCCGCAGCCTCGTCGACGGTCGAATCGAGCGCTGGGCCGGCGACGCGGTGGTGATCGCGACTGGCGGTTACTCGAACGTCTTCTTCTTGTCCACCAACGCGCAAAACTGCAACGTCACGGCCACCTATCGCTGCTACCGACGCGGAGCCGGCTTCGCCAACCCCTGCTTCACCCAGATCCACCCCACCTGCATCCCGATGAGCGGTCAATACCAGGCGAAGCTGACGCTCATGTCCGAATCGCTCCGCAACGACGGGCGGGTCTGGGTCCCGCGACGCCGCGAGGACGTCACGCGGCCGCCGGCGGAGATCCCCGAGGCGGATCGCTACTATTTTCTCGAGGAGCGCTACCCCCGCTTCGGGAACCTGGTGCCTCGCGACGTGGCCTCCAGGGCGGCCAAGCGGGTCTGCGACGAGGGGCTGGGCGTCGGTGCGCAGATCGACGGGCTGCGCCACGCGGTGTATCTGGACTTCGCCGACCGCATTCGAGAGTTGGGCCGGGCAGTGATCGCCGATCGCTACGGCAACCTGTTCGAGATGTACGAGCGCATCACCGGCCGCAGCCCCTACGAGGAGCCGATGCAGATCTTCCCGGCCCCCCACTACACGATGGGCGGCCTTTGGGTCGACTACAACCTGATGAGCAACCTTCCGGGGTTGCACGTGATCGGAGAGGCCAACTTCTCCGATCACGGGGCGAATCGCCTGGGGGCGAGCGCGCTGATGCAGGGGCTCGCCGATGGATACTTCATTCTTCCGCAGACCATCGGGAGCTATCTCGCGACGCAGCACCGGGGCGAGGTGACCACGAGACACCCCGCCTTCGACGAGGTGGAGCGCGAGGTGAGGGCTCGACAAGAACGCCTCCTGCGCATCCCCGGCAAGACGCCGGTGTCGGAGCTCCACCGCGAGCTGGGGCGGGTGCTGCGGGACCACTGCGGGCTGGCCCGGAACGCCGAGGGCCTGCGCGGCGTCCTCGGCATCATCCTCGAGCTCCGCGCGAAGTTCTGGAGGGAGTGTCGGGTGCCGGGCAGCAGCGACGATCTGAACCC
>CAZYSW010000057.1:0-1482 GCA_964650105.1 uncultured Nannocystaceae bacterium | reverse complement strand
TGGAGCGGGCGGGGCGGGTGGCCGACTATCTGGAGTTCGCCGAGCTGATGTGCCTCGACGCGCTGGAGCGGGACGAGTCGTGCGGTGGCCACTTTCGCGAGGAGCACCAGACGCCAGACGGGGAGGCGGTCCGCGACGACGAGCGGTTCTGCCACGTGGCGGTCTGGGCCTGGCGCGGTGACGACCAGCCGCCCGAGCGTCACGTCGAGCCGTTGATCTTCGAGAACGTCCAACCGACCACGCGGAGCTACGCGTGACGACGCCACGGTCTACGGAGGGGCACGAGCCATGAAGGTGCGGCTGAAAGTCTGGCGACAACGGCACCCCACCGACGAGGCAGCGGGGCTGCGCGACTACGAGGTCGAGGTCACGCCCGACATGTCCTTCCTCGAGATGTTCGATGTCCTCAACGAGGACTTGATCCGGCGCGGTGAGGACCCCATCGCGTTCGACAACGACTGCCGAGAGGGGATCTGCGGATCGTGTGCGATGATGGTCGACGGGGCTGCGCATGGCCCCCGAGCCGCCACGGCAGTGTGCCAGCTTCACATGCGCGAATTCCGTGATGGCGACGAGATCGTGGTCGAGCCCTGGCGGGCGGACGCTTTCCCGGTGATCAAGGATCTGGTCGTCGATCGGTCGGCCTTCGACCGGATCATTCAGGCCGGAGGATACATCTCGGTCGGCACCGGGGCGGCCCCGGAGGCCAACACCATCCCCATCGGAAAACGCGTCGCGGATCAAGCCTTCGACTTCGCGACCTGCATCGCCTGCGGTGCCTGCGTCGCGGCCTGTCCCAACGCGTCCGCGATGCTCTTCGTGGGGGCCAAGGTGGCCCAACTCGCGTTGCTTCCCCAGGGGCGAGTCGAGCGGAGCACACGGGCCCTCCGGATGGTGGCGGCGCACGACCGGGAGGGGTTCGGGGGCTGCACCAATCATGGCGAGTGCGAGGCCGCCTGCCCCAAGCAGATCAGCATGGACGCCATCGCGATCCTCAATCGGGAGCTGACGCGGGCCACCTTCGTCCCCGAGTAGGCAGCGCTGCCAGCCCGACCTACACGCCGGACATGGTAGCTTTTACCCATGCTTCGTTCGTGGGGGTCAGGAGCACTGGGGCTGACGATTCTGGGGTTCGGTTGCAGCTTCGATGGATCGGGGGCCGGGGGCGCGTTCGAGGAGTCCGGCACAGCGACCGAGGACGCCGACGGCTCGACCACCGGAGTGTCCGGAATGGACGACGGGCCACCCACGACCACGCCGCCGACCACCGGCGACGACCACTCGGGTACGGCGGATCCCCAGATGACCACCGACCCCGACTCGACCACGGCACCGGCCGCCGACGACTCTTCCACCGCGACCAGCGAGCCAGCGACGACGTCCTCCGGCGACGAATCCACCACCGGGATCGATCCGTGTGCGAACACGACCGAAGAGACGATCATCTGGGTGGAGGAGGCGATCCTCGGCAACGGCGTGAAC
>CAZYSW010000056.1:6400-18019 GCA_964650105.1 uncultured Nannocystaceae bacterium | reverse complement strand
CGACGTCCCCGTTGGCCAACGCGGCCCGTGGATCGACGATCATCCCGATCGAGACGAAGAACACCGCCGCGAACAGATCGCGCAGCGGCTGCACCAGCGTCTCGATCCGTCGGCTGCGCCCCGACTCGGCCACCAGCATGCCGGCGAGGAACGCCCCGAGCGCCACCGAGTAGCCGAGCGCCCGCGCGAGGATGGCCATGCCGAAGCACAGACCGACCATGGTCACGACCAGCACCTCGCCACTGCCGATCCGGACCAGCAATCGCACCAGGCGGGGGATGGCCAAGAGCCCCGCCACCACCATGCCGACGAGCACGGCCACCAAGGTCCCGACGACGCCCGCGACCTCCTGGGGCGACACGCCGCTGCCCGAGGCCACCGCGGTGAGCACCGCGATGAGCCCCACCGCCGCCATGTCCTGCACGACCAGCACGCCGAACACCAGCTCCTGCAACCGATGGGGCACCCGTTGCGACGCGAAGACGCGCGCGACCACCATGGTGGAGGAGATGGCGAGGCTCGCCCCGAGAAACACGCTCTCGACACTGGTGAGATCGAAAGAGCGTCCCACCAGATAGCCGCACCAGGCCAACCCGCTCATCTGGATGAGGGCCGTGAACCCGGACGTGGGGAGGACCCGGACGAGCCGGGCGAGGCTGAACTCGAGCCCCACCGAGAACATCACCAACACCACCCCGAACTCGGCGAGGGCTTCGATCCGCTCGACGTCGGCGAACACCGGTACGGAAAGGTAGGGACCGACCAGCAGACCGGCGATCAGGTAGCCGAGCAGCGAGGGCAACCGAATGACACGAAACACGAGGCTGGCCGCGGACGCCACCAGCAACACGACCGCGAGATCCCCGAGGAACGATGCGTGGTGCTCCACGGTCGCCTATCCGCCCCGTTTGGAAGATTCGTACGAGCTCGGCCCAGCCCCGGTGGTACGCACCCCCGCCGTCGGGCACGTCGGCCTTCGACGACGATCGTGCGAGCAGGGGGTGTCGCGGAGGCGACGCAGCCCACCCCCCTCGTTGCGTGCTCCCGCCGCAGAGGATCCGGTCATCGTCGGACCGAAGCGTACCAATTTCGGCGGGTCCGCGCCGTCCTCGGCCCCCCGACGTGGGCCTGGCGGGGGTGCGCGGGCCGTCGCCCGTCACCAACGGCCTGCGGTCGACGTCCCAGCGCCGCCGTCCTCGGCGTCGCCGTGATGGCGGTCATGTGGGGCATCGTCGCCCTGCCCGGCGCGAGACGACGAGGGACGCACGGACGCCGTCCTCGCCCGGCGGGCCGCGTTTCTTCGGTCGAACGATGCGCGGTAGGCTCTCGCGCATGGGTCGGGTCCGCCTCGGGGACGTCGTGTGGACGGCGGTGCGGCGGTTCGGCCAGAGCAACATTAGCCTGCTGAGCGGCGCGATCGCCTACTTCACGCTTCTGTCGATCGCCCCCGTGCTGGTGATCGCGGTTCAGGTCGCGGGCATCGTCTTCGGTCGCGAGGCGGCGCAGCGCGAGATCGTCGCCACGCTGTCGAGCACCCTCGGATCGGAGGGGGCCGAAGCGGTGGCCAGCTTGAGCGCCAGGGCGGGCGTCGAGGCGAGCACGCCCATCGCCACCATCTTGGGGATCGCGGTGACGATCTACGCCGCATCCCAGGTGTTCGTGCGGCTGCAGCAGGCGCTCAACGCCGTCTGGGACGTTCAGCCCCGGCCGCCCGAGCGGCTGCGAGGCCGAGCCCTCGCCGTGCTGCGCAAGCGGCTCTTGTCGTTCGGCGCCATCTTCGTGGTCGGGCTGCTCGTGCTGGGCTCGATGTTGATCAAGGCGGTGGTCGGCGGGATCGAGAGCGTCACGGGCGAGTACCTGACCGCGGTCCCCTGGATGTGGCGCGGCATCGAGATGGCGAGCACCCTCGTGTTGTTGAGCGCGTTCTTGGCCCTGGTGTACCGGACGTTGCCCGACGTGGTGATCCGGTGGAAAGACGCGCTGGTGGGCGGTGCCTTCACCTCGGTTCTCATGTCGCTGGGCACCGTGCTCATCGGCCTTTATTTGTCGCACTTCGCCACGCGATCGGTGTCGGGGGCGGCCGGATCGCTCATCATTCTGCTCTTGTGGACCTACTACACGGCCAACGTGTTCTTCCTGGGCGCACAGCTCACGCGAAGCTGGGCAGAGACCCACGGCTTTCGCCGACCGGTCGAGCCGCAGGCCCGGGCCGTCGACGCGGCACCGCCGGGCGAGGAGGCCCAAGAAGCCGCGAGCGCGCGCTGACCCGCCACATCCGGATCGCCGTCAACCCGGGAGCGCGCACACACCCACGTGCTGCCAACCCGGGTCGGGAGACATCCAGTCCACGCAATTCATCTCGGGATGCAGTGCCTCGCACGGCCCGTCAGCGTCCCCGAGATCGCAAAAGGCGCTGCAGCAGGAGGTGAACGGGCAGTCCGGCACGCGGTCGGCGGTGATGCACACCAGCCCTTTTTCGCAGTCGTTGGCCAAACCGCACGCGGCGAACAGGGACTTGGGTGGGGTCGGCGGCGGCGACACGCAGATGAAACCGCTTTGCCCCGCCTCGGTGGGCGCGTCGGGGATGCAGTGCCAGTTGTCCTGCGGACAGTCCTGGACCACCGGATCGCACTGCTCCATGCACAGCGGCACGTTGGGAACGCCGGGCAACAGCTCGAAGAACGCCTTGCACGTGTGATCGGGCTCGCAGGCGGGGCTGGCGGGATCGCAAAACTGCCGACACAGTCCCGTCAGCGTGTCGGGGTTGTCGAGAACGCACATCGACCCGTTCTCGCAGGTGTCGCGGCAGCTCCCGTCGTACTCCATGATCTCGCACGGCTCGCCCACCAGGTCGGGGTTGTCGATGGACGGGCAGCACTGAATCGCGTCCGGGATGCGATCGGGATTGATCGAGTACGGCATGCACTTGCGCCCCTCGCCACACTCGTCGAGCTTCCACAGCAGGCACTCGCCTTCCGGACCGTCGTCGCCGGCCTCGTCGCTGGACGCATCCACCCCTCCGCTGTCGCTGGTACCCGAGGTGGTGGGCAGGCCGGTGCTCTCCGAGCCGGTGGAGCCACCCGACGTGGTCCCCCCCTCCCCGTCGCCGGTGCCCTTGTCGGTGCACGCGAGAAAACCCAGGAGCAGCACTGGAGTGAATCGACGGCCGAGTGTCACGAGGTCCAGCTTACCCGCAACGGAGGGCCGCGCGTCGATCCGGATCACCCGGCGGCGAGGACCTTGGACAGGGCTTCCTTCATGGCCCGGGCCCGCGGGTAGCGGGCCGCGGGGTCCTTGGCGCAGGCGGTGGTGACCACCTCGTCCAGGGCGAGGCGAACGGCCGGGGGCAGATCGGGGAGAAACGCCCCCGGGCCCGGGATCGGCGCCTTGCGCTGCATCAACAGGAGCTCGGACGCGCTCATCTCGTCGGCCCCCTCGAACGGGTGACGGCCGACCAGCGCCTCGAACAAGGTGATGCCCAGCGCGTACAGGTCCACGCGGTGATCCATGGGCCCGTTGAGCACGGTCTGTTCGGGCGCCATGTACCGCGGATCGCCGATGAGTTGCTTTTGCAGCTCCAGCGGAGGCTCGAGCTGGCGGCAGACCCCGAAATCGATGAGCTTCACGATCACGATCTTGCGATCGTAGGGGTCGCGGGTGATGAAGATGTTGTCGGGCTTGACGTCGCAGTGGGCGATGTTGCGGGTGTGGATGTACTCGAGGGCGTCGAGCGTCTGCGCGAAGATGTCGATGAGCAACGGCAGGGCGATCGGCCGGCCCAGATCGATGATGTGGCCCAGGTCGCGACCCCGGAGATAGTCCATCGTCATCCACTCGAGCCCGTGCTCGTGGTCCGTACCACGGTCGAGCACGCGGGCGAGGTTGGGGTGCGCGAAGTCGGCCGCGACGACGGCCTCGCGGCGGAACCGACGCCGCTCGTGCTCGGGGACGTCGAGCTTGAGCAGCTTGAGGGCCACGTAGCGATCCATCACCGGGTCGTAGGCCCGGTAGATCTTGCCCATCCCGCCCTCTCCGATGCGCTCCACGATGTCGAACGCCTTGGTGTGCCGTAGCTGGGTGCCGGCCGGCAGCTCGGTGGCCGCCTCGCGCCGAAGCTCGTCCTGCGACAGGAGCGACCGCGGGATCGAGGGCAAGGTCACCTTCCGCGCGGCGCGCGGAATCGGGGGTTCGCCGTCCACCATTCCAGAGGATATGACGAATGCCCTCCGAGCTCCGCGAAGTCGGTAGGACGCGAGGGATCGACGGCCCGTCGTGCGCCCGATCGCGCGTGCGCGAGGCCGCCCACCCCGATCCCCGCGTGCACCGGTGCTCACTCGATTCGCCGTCGAAGCGAGCGTTCGCCCCCAATGGGCCCCTACCCTTCGATGACCCCGGCCGGCGCCGCATTCGCCGGCGGCTCGGGCGGTTCGACCGATCACGCTGGTCGGTTTTGCAGCGGAAGCATAAGCTCGGCATGTTGCCCATGATCCCCGAGTCGTTCCACCGCGCGACCCGGCAGTGGTTTCTCCGTCACTTCCGCGCACCGACGCTGCCTCAGGCGCGTGGCTGGTCGTCGATCACCCCGGGCGACGACACCCTGGTCGCGGCACCGACCGGTTCGGGCAAGACGCTCGCGGCTTTCCTCGCGGCCATCGACGCTCTGATCCGGGAAGGGCTGCAGGGGTCTTTGCCCGACGAGACCCGGGTGCTCTACGTGTCGCCCTTGCGTGCCCTCTCCAACGACATCGAGCGCAACCTGCAGGCGCCGTTGCAGGGGATCGCCGACGAGCTGGTCGAGCTGGGCCTGCCACGGGTGGAGCTGCGCACGGCGGTCCGCACCGGTGACACCCCGCCCTCGTCGCGAGCCAAGGTGGCCAAGAAGCCGCCGCACATCCTCGTGACGACCCCCGAGTCTCTGTACATCCTGCTCACCAGCGAAAGCGGACAGCGCATGCTCGCGACGGTGCGCACGGTGATCGTCGACGAGATCCATGCGCTGGTGGGCGACAAGCGGGGGGCCCACCTGGCGCTGTCGCTCGAGCGCCTCGAGCACCTCCGGCACAGCCGCGGTGGCGCGACCGAACGCGCCCAGCGGATCGGGCTGTCGGCCACGCAGCGCCCCATCGAGAAGGTGGGCGAGTTCCTGGTGGGACGCGGGCGGAATCGTCCCGGTGCGCCCCGCCCCTGCGCGATCGTGGACGAGGGACACGCGCGTCGGCTCGATCTCGGCCTGGAGTTGGGGGCGACCCCCCTGGAAACCGTCATGAGCAAGGAGGCGTGGGAAGAGGTGTTCGACCGCCTGGTCGAGCTCATCGAGGCCCACGCCACCCCGCTGGTGTTCGTGAACACCCGGCGGTTGGCCGAACGCGTGGCCCGGGCCCTGGCCGACCGCATCGGCGAGCGACAGGTGACGGCGCATCACGGCAGCCTGGCCCGCGCTCAACGCCTGGGCGTCGAGGAGCGGCTCAAGTCGGGTGAGCTGCGCGCGGTGGTGGCGACCGCATCGCTCGAGCTCGGGATCGACGTCGGGGCGGTCGAGCTGGTGTGCCAGCTCGGGTCGCCCCGCTCGATCTCGACCTTCTTGCAACGCGTCGGGCGCTCGGGACACTCGGTGGGCGGGACTCCGCGCGGCCGCCTGTTCCCGCTGTCGCGCGACGAGCTCGTCGAGTGCGCGGCGCTGCTCGACGCCGTGCGCCGAGGCGAGCTCGACACCCTGCAGATCCCCGCCCACCCCATCGACATCCTCGCCCAGCAGATCGTGGCGACGTGCGCAAGAGAGACCTGGGACGAGGACGCCCTGTTCTCGCTGGTGACCGGAGCGTACTCGTACCGAGACCTGCCGCGCCACCGTTTCGATCAGGTGCTCGAGGTGTTGTGCGAGGGTTTCGCGGCCGGGCGAGGGCGGTCCAAGGCATACCTACACCGCGACGGCGTAGGCCGGCGCGTGCGTGGGCGCCGGGGTACGGGCATCACCGCGATGACCTCCGGCGGGGCGATCCCCGACCTCGCCGACTACGACGTGGTTCTCGAGCCCGAAGGCACGGTGATCGGCTCGCTCAACGAGGACTTCGCCATCGAGAGCATGGCCGGCGACGTCTTTCAGCTCGGCAACGCCTCCTGGCGGATCCTCGGCGTGACGCGGGGCAAGGTGCGGGTCGAGGACGCGCGCGGGGCTCCCCCGACGATCCCCTTCTGGCTGGGCGAGGCGCCGGGGCGGACGCGCGAGCTCTCGGCGGCGGTCGTGCGGCTGCGACGAGCCATCGACGAGCGCATCGACGACGACGGCGATGCCTCGGAGGCGCTCGCGTGGGCTCGTGACGCGCTCGGCCTGTCCGAGGCGGCGGCGGAGCAGTTGGTGGGCTTTTTGGCGGCCTCCCGCCTGGTGCTGGGGACGATGCCCACCGACGACACGCTGGTCGCCGAGCGGTTCTACGACGACGCAGGCGGCATGCAGCTCGTCTTGCACGCGCCGTTCGGGATGCGGATCAACCGGGCATGGGGCCTGGCGCTGCGCAAGCGCTTCTGCCAGCGGTTCAACTTCGAGCTGCAGGCGGCGGCGAACGACGACGCGATCGTGTTGTCGCTGGGACCGGTGCACAGCTTCCCGCTCGAGGACGTCTTCGGCTACTTGCGCTCGGCGTCGGTCCGCGAGCTTCTGGT
This sequence comes from uncultured Nannocystaceae bacterium, assembly GCA_964650105.1. GTDB lineage: Bacteria > Myxococcota_A > Polyangia > Nannocystales > Nannocystaceae > CAZYSW01. The sequence continues at coordinate 11,359 of CAZYSW010000056.1, read as the reverse complement.
GCAGGCGCTGCTCGTCGCGCCCATGTTCACGGCGCGCTGGCGCTGGAACGCGTCGAGGGCTCTTGCCGTGCCGCGGTTTTCGGGCGGGCGGCGGGTGCCCCCGCAGATCCAGCGGATGCGCGCCGACGACCTCTTGACCCTCGCCTTCCCCGACCAGGTGGCGTGCGCCGAGAATCTCACCGGGCCGCGCCAGGTCCCCGACCACCCGCTGGTCGCGCAGACCATCGACGACTGCTTGTGCGAGGCGATGGATCTCGAAGGGCTGCTGCAGGTGCTCGAACGGCTCGAACGCGGCGAGCTCGAGGTGGTGGCCCGCGATCTCCCCCACCCCTCCCCCCTGGCGTCGTCGATCCTCGCGGCCCGCCCCTGGGCGTTCCTCGACGACGCCCCGCTCGAGGAGCGCCGGGCCAACGCGGTGGCAGTGCGCCGATTCCTCGAGCCCGCGGTGGCCGCCGAGATGGCGGCGCTGGACCACGACGCCATCGTGCGCGTGCGCAAGGAAGCCTGGCCACGGGCCGACGACGTCGAGGAGCTCCACGACGCCTTGATGATCGTCGGTGCGATGACCGAGGCGGAGCTGCAGGACGGGCGGACCCGCGATGGTCGTCCGTGGGCCACGCTGGCCGACGCGCTGCACCGGCGCGGGCGCGCGGCTCCGATCGCGGCGCGGGGCCGACGGCTGTGGGTGGCCGCCGAGCGGGAGCAGGAGCTGCGGGTCGCCCTGTTCGGGGGCGACGAGGCCTCGTTTCGCGAGCCCCCGCTGCAGTCGATGGTCCGCAGCCGCCTGGAGGTCTCGGGGCCCGTGACCGTGGCGGAGCTGGGGGCCACGCTGGGCGTGGAGCCAGCGCGCATCGACGGCGCCTTGCAGGGGCTGGAGGCCGAGGGTTACGTGCTGCGCGGTCGCTTCTCCACCACCGTTCCGGTGGAGCAGTGGTGCGAGCGCGCCCTGTTGGCGCGCATCCATCGGTGCACGCTCGAACGGCTGCGCGCCGAGATCGCCCCCGTCCACCTCGGCGATTACCTCCGCTTTCTGTGTCGATGGCAGCACGTCGATCCGGAGACGCGGGTCGAAGGACCGCACGGAACGCTGGCGGTGCTCGAGCAGCTCGAGGGCTACGAGCTCGCGGCGGGATCGTGGGAGAGCGAGATCCTGCCCGCGCGCATCGAGCGCTACGACCCCGCGTGGCTGGACGCGCATTGCCTGTCGGGCCGCGTGACGTGGGTGCGGCTCGGTCGTCCGAACGATGGTCGTGCCCCGGCCGGGCCGCTGCGGTCGACCCCCATCGCCTTCGTCGACCGCCGCACGCTGGCGATGTGGACCACCCGCGCCGACCTCGAGCTGTCGGCCGACGCCCGCCGCGTACTCGCTCATCTGCGGGAACGGGGGGCGGTGTTCGCCGACGATCTGGCGATCGCGCTGGGCCTCGAGCCCTTCCGGATCGACGACGCGCTGGCCGAGCTCGTCGCGGCCGGGGCGGTGACGGGCGATGGCTTCGGCGGCTTGCGGTCGATGTGTCGAACCTGGCGCGCGGCACCCGAGGACTCCGGGAGCTTCGCGGCCGTCGCCTCCGGGGCCAGCGGCCGCTGGTCCGCGGTGGTCCCGGTGGAGGACGCACCGGACGAGACGCGACGCGAGCACGCGGCCCGCGTGCTGCTGCGGCGGTGGGGCGTCGTGGTGCGCCGCCTGCTCGAGCGCGAGCGCAACATGCCGCCGTGGTACGCCCTGCTTCCGGTGTTCCGCCGGCTCGAAGCCCGCGGCGAGGTCCGGGGCGGACGGTTCGTGGAGGGGTGCGCCGGAGAGCAGTACGCGCTGCCCGAGGCGGTCGCCATGCTTCGCGATGTTCGCCGCACGGCCCCCACCCGGGCCGTGCTCGTCGTCTCGGCCGCCGATCCGCTGAACCTGGTGGGGATCCTGGGCACCGGCGAACGCGTGCCCGCGGTGAGCGGCACCCGGGTGCTGTACTGCGACGGCGCGGCGATCGGCATCGAACGCAATGGCGAGGTGACGTGGCTCAAGGACGTCGAGGCATCGGTCGCCGCCCGGACCGAGGCGGTGCTGCAGGGCCGACCGTGGGATCGAACGTCGCGCGCGCGACCGGTGCGTCGTCCGACCCGCACCACGAGGACGCGCGCCCGCTGGCTGCGTTGACCGACGGCACGAACGACGCCGCCACGCCGACGTCCCACGAGGCGGATCCACGTCGGCGTGGCGATGGGGTCGTTCGGCGAGGACGGTGCTAGCCGGCCACGCGCTCGGGGGCGCCGGCGTGGCCTCGGGGCGCCCCCCGGCCCTCGCGGTGCTTTCCGTGCGAGGCTTTCCACGCGGCAGCCTCTTGGAGGGTCACCTTGCCGTCACCGCTCTGGTCGATGGCTTCGAAGTGGTCGGCGATGCGGTGGCCAGCGACCTCGGCCGCCGTGAGCACGCCGTCGCGATCGGCATCGAGCTTCTCGAACATCCATCGGGCGCGAGCCTCGGGATCCTTGTGTTTCCCGTGTTTGCCCTTGCTCTTGTGCCCCTTCATCGCCGACAGCTCGTCCGGGGTGAGCCGGCCGTCGCCGTCTTTGTCCAGCGCGTCGAAGCGCTCCGCCAACCGCGAGCCCTCGACCTCCGCCCGCGACAACACCCCGTCGCCGTCCGCGTCCCGCTTTTCGAGCATCCACCGCGCACGCGCCTGGGAATCGTGGTGAACCCCCTTCTTGCCGAAGCGCTTCATCCGATGCTTGCCGGCCTTCAGCTCGCCGAGCGTCAGCTTGCCGTCGCCGTCGGCGTCGAGCGCGTCGAACCTCCGGGACAGCCGGTGACCTTCGGCCTCGGCCTTGGAGATCGTGCCATCGCCGTCGGCATCGTGTTTCTGCAGGATCGCCTCGGGCCCCCAACGGGTGGCGTCGTGGGAGGGGGCGGCCGTCTCCTCGGCCTCCTCCTCGGCGAGGGCGACCTGCTCGGCGGGCGAGACGTCGTGCTCGTCGTCGCACGCTGCGATCGCCAGGGCCAGGGGAAGGGTGAGAACGAGCATCTTCTTCATCGGCGGGTCTCCTTGGAATGTCCACACAGCTTTCGTGGCGCCCGGAAGCGAACGAAAGGGACGGCTCGAGTATTCGGCCTCGAACCGCCCGCGGCCGGCAGCTTTGCGAGCGCTTCACGAAACGCGGAGATCGGTCGAGGTCGTCGGCCCGCCCGCCCCCCGCCGCCACGCGCGCGGCGAGGGGACGGGCCGCGCCCTGGAGCATTGCGAGAACAGCGCACGGATCCGGCCTCGATTGTCTCGGATGCACGCGTGGTGCGCACGAACCGGGACATCGAGCGACGCGGCGCCGGGCGACGAGACTCGGCGACGCGCCGCGGGGCGATGCGGCCTCGCTGTGGCAACGAGGCGGCGAAGCGGGGAGTACCATGGCGGCGACGTCTCGTGCCGCGCCTTCACCCACGCTCGCTCGTGTTGCTCGTCGCCATGGTGGTGTCCTGCAACGGCGCCGCGGGGGGCGGGTCGACGAGCGGGGACGACGAGGCCGCGGACGAGGCGAGCAAGGGCGACAGCGGCACGTCGGGCATGGTCGGCACCGGTCCGGTGCCGCCGTCGCCCTGCGAGAGTTCCGAGGCCTGCGGGGACGACCTGTTTTGCGTGGCGCCCTGGGATGCGGGCACCGGGCAGCGGGGCGAGGCCGCCTGCATCCCAGCCTGCGTGGGGACCAACGCGCTCGATCGATGGTGCATCGACGACGCCGCGTGCTGCGAGGGCCTGCGCTGCAACGAGGTCGACGGCTTCTGCCTTCCCCTGCCTGAGGCCACCTCGACGGGATCGGACACGACCGAAGGCGACACGTCGACGGGGACCGACGGCGAACCGACGGGGAGCACGAGCGCGACCACGGACGACACGTCGAGCTCGACCACCTCGACCGAGACCGGAGAAACGACCGGCGATACCACGACGACCGGCTGACCGATCACGCGCCTCGCCCCGCCGCGGCCGGGGCGAGGAGGGTCTCGGAAAGGTCGCGTGCCGTGAGCGAGCCATCGGCGTCGCCCGCCGGGCGACGAGGCCGAAGCAGCGTCGGAGGTGCGGGGGGCAACGCCGAGGGCGGGCTAGCCCACGCGGTAGTTGTGGGCTAGCCGGGTGTACTTGGCGGCCAGACGACGGTGGAACGCCTGGTCGTCGGAGCTCAGGGTCTTGACCACCTTGCCCGGGACCCCGAGCACCAGACTGTGCGGGGGAATCCTCGTCCCCGCGGTGACCACCGCCCCCGCCCCCACCACGCTCCCCTCGCCGATCCAGGCGCCGTCGAGGATCGTGGACTGGATCCCGATCAGACACCCGGCGCCGATCGTGCAACCGTGCACCACCGCACGATGTCCGACCACCACGTCCTCGGCGATGAGCGTCGCGTCCCGGTCGCCCACGTGGACGACCGTGCCGTCCTGGAGGTTGCTGCGGTCGCCGATCTCGATGTGATTGACGTCGCCCCGCAGCACGCATCCGAACCAGATGCTCACCTCGGCGCCCAGCCGGACGTCCCCTACGAGCGCGGCCCCCGGGGCGATGAACACGTCGGGACCGATGCTGGGGATCTTCGAGGTGTACCGGTGCAGGATCGCCCCTGGGTGCGCGACGGCCAACGCGGCGAGCCGGCGGGCCAGGTCGTCGAGGTCGGCAGGGGGTCCGTTCACGCGTTCGACGGAATCGACGATCGTTCGGGAAGCCATGGCGCGGCTGCAGTACAGCATGGTTCAATCGCGCCCTCGGGGTACGCCGCGGGGTCGACGTTGCCGGATCGCCGCGTATGGCCTAAAAGAGCGCCGTGGCACGCGCGTCCAGGCCGAAGATCTCCCGCTCCTCCGACGAGGCACCCAAGGGGACGGTGCGCGGTTCGAAGGCACCCAACCAGCCAGCCCGATCGCCGGCCAAACGCTCCGCCGGGAAACCATCGGCCAAAAAGGCTCCGGCCAAAAAGGCTCCGGCC
>CAZYSW010000056.1:6210-6300 GCA_964650105.1 uncultured Nannocystaceae bacterium | reverse complement strand
ACGCTCCGCCGGGAAACCATCGGCCAAAAAGGCTCCGGCCAAAAAGGCTCCGGCCAAAAAGGCTCCGGCCAAAAAGGCTCCGGCCAAAAA
>CAZYSW010000056.1:2954-6110 GCA_964650105.1 uncultured Nannocystaceae bacterium | reverse complement strand
GGCTCCGTCTCGGCGGGCCTCGGCCGAGACGATCTCGGCGAAGACCGAAAAGGTGACGGCCCGGACCAAGGACGCGCGGGTCAAGGGAACCAGCAAGAAAACGACCGCCAAGAAAACCTCCGCCAAGAAAACCTCCGCCAAGAAAACGACCGCCAAGAAAACCTCCGCCAAGAAAACCTCCGCCCCAAAGACCTCCGCCGACAAGGGCGTGGCCGCGAGGATGCCGGCGCGATCGAGCGCCAGCGGGCGGGCGCTCGCCGAGGCCGAGGACGTGCTCGCGCGGCTGGCCGCGCTCGCGGTTGCCGAGGAGCCCGACGGAGAGGAAGCCGCGGAGCTCGTCGGCCGCCTGCAGGCGCTGGCCACCCCCGCGCTGCTGCCGGCGATGTTCGGGATCCTCGAGGATCGCGATCCGTACGGGGTGTTGTGGAGCGTCTTCTACATCATGGAGGACATGGACGACGCGTACCTCGATGCCCTGCTCGACGCGCTGCCCGGGCTGTGGGAGCGAGCCCCCCGGTGGGCGGAGACCGCGTTGGTGCGCATCGCCAACACCCGCGGCGAGCCGGACGACTGCACCGAAACACTCGTGTCCTTCGCCAAGACCAAGAGCGCCGCGATCCGCAAGCTCACGGCCACCATCTTGCGCGGGCTCGCCGAGGATCCCGAGGGGCTCACGCGCGAGCAGCAGCAAACCCTGCTCGACCTGGCCGAGCGCCTGTCGCGATGACGACGGGCCTGCATGGCCCGACCGGACGCGCTGCGTTGCGACGACGCCGACCTCGCACGGGTCGACGGAGACGCAGCCGCGCGCTTCGGTTGCGCGGATCGTCGCGTCGCGGCAAAGGTGGCGGACATGGTCAACGGGGGGTCGCGCGGGGATCGGGCCACGCCAGCACGAACCCCAGCACCTCCTGCAAGAGGCGCTGAAACTCCGCCAGGTGCGCGGTGTCGTTGCGCACCTGCGTCGGCACCAGGCGTTTTTCCATGCAGTAGGCCGCCAACGCTCCCGCCGCCTCGCCGATCGTCCACTCCACTGGATGCAGTCGATAGCATCCGTTGGTGATGTGGGTGACGCCTGCGTTCTTGCATGCCGGCAGGAGGTTCAGCATGCGGATGGGGATGAGCGCCCCCAGCGGGATCTGAAACGGCCAGCTACTGATGTCGACATAGGCACGCTGTCGCGTGCTGGGGTGCAGATCGATCCGATAGCTCCCGATGCCGACGCTGTCGTGGAACGTCTGGGCGCCTTGCAGGCGCCCGCGAGCCTCCACGCCCACGTGCTGCTCGAGCACCGTGAACTCGGCCCGAATGCGCCGGCTCTCGCGGACGTAGACGTGCTTGGCGACGCCGTGCGTGGTCCCGACGACGTCGGGGCGGATGCGTAGGCCTCGATAGCCCACGCCTCCGTCGTGGCGCGGCGCCTCGGTCTGCATCCAGTACAAAAAGCACAGGCTGAGCTGCCGGGCCCCCCTGATGTGCTTGTTGCGTTCTTCGTCCGAGACGCCGACCAGCGGACCCAGCCAGTAGTCGTTTTGGGGCCAGTTCACCAGGGTGATGTCGCTGGGATAGCGCCCCTCGGGGTAGTGCCCGGCGTAGAAGATGCGACGGAACTGCCACAGGTCGTCGACATCCTCGTCGGTGGGCCCCTCGAAGATCCGCTGGCGACGGGTGTCGAGGGTCACCGGATCGACGAACGTCCACCCGAGCTGCGGTGCGGGCCAGAAGTCGGCCTGGTAGCTGCGCCAAAAATCGTACTCCGCGGGCCGTTCGATGGTGTAGTCGCGATCGGGGTGGTAGTCGAGGGCGAAGCAGGCCGTGATCGCCTGTTGATCCAGGGGATCGGGACCGTCGGGGAGCGCGTGGAGCTCTCCGGTCTCGGCCTGGCTCTCCGCCCCCATCACGTGCTCCACCTGGGCCAACGGCAGCAGATCGCCGAGCTCGGTGGCGTCGAGCACGAACTGTGCGCGGCAGATCAGCGTGTCGCCCGACGATCGCTCCTGCAAGGCGACCGCGACGACCCGGTCGTGATCCGTCTCCACGGAGATGGGACGGTGGTGCAGCACGATCTCCAGCTGTCTGCTGGCCAGGTACGGCGCGAGCATCTCCTGCAGGACGGACAGGGCCACGCGCGGCTCGTGGCACAGCGGGCTGACGTGCCCCTTCCCCGGGTTGAGGTGCAGGTCGAAGCGCGCGTCGGGATCGAGGGGGTAGTTGCGCCGATAGAACTCGCGGATCCCTCGCCGCAAGCGTCGGTAGGTCGCGGTGCAGCCGGTGCCCTCGATCCAGGGGTGCTCGTCGGGGGGGACGGCCTGGGCGGTGAGCTGCCCGCCGATCCAATCCGTCTCCTCGGACAGGACCACCGTCTTGCCCAGGCGCAGGGCCGAGAGCGCCCCGGCGATGCCCCCGAGGCCACCGCCGACGACCAGGATGTCCGCGGTGCGCTCACGAAGCATCGGCCTGCTCTCCCATCGGCCCCCGGGGCGCCGACCCGTTCGCGGAGCGTCGCCCGGCCCGGGGTCGACTCCCGTGGAGGCGATCGATAATCGCCTCGGCGACCCGGGCCACGTCCCGCCGCGCCATCTCGCGCGTTCGCTCGAGGACCTCCCGTGGCGGTCGACCGCGTTCGCGCTGGCGCTCGAGCGCCGCGAGCACCTGCCCCACGCCGGCGGTCTCCAGCGGCAAGAGCTGCACGCCCGCGGACGCGGCGGCCGTGAGCTTGGGACCATACGACAGCCCCAGGCACGGCGTGCCGGCCCGAGCAGCGAAAAACAAGAAGTGCAGCCGCAGCCCCACCGCGACACCGACCCGGCCCAGCAGCCCCCGGACCTGCCCGGGTCGGTAGTCACGACGGAGCACGCACAACCGATCGGGGTGCGCGACGCGGGTCGCCACCGCGTGCGCCTCGTTGCGGTCGGCGTGTTCCATGGGGACGAAGATCGCGAACGCGTCGGCGCGGTCGTGAAAGTAGTCCACGACGTCGGCCAACAGCGCGTGCCGTCTCGTCCCGATGGCGGGCGCGGCCACGCCGGGCGCGCGGATCGAGACCGCCAACAGCATGGCCGACGGGTCGATGCCTTCGCTGGCCAGCATCGCGTCGTCGAACGCCTCCTCGTCGAGGACCGATCCGGGGTCGACCGTCACCCCCACGTCCAGGCC
>CAZYSW010000056.1:0-2944 GCA_964650105.1 uncultured Nannocystaceae bacterium | reverse complement strand
GGGGCGATCTCCTCCAGGAGGCGCTGTGACGCCCCGTCTCGAACGGTCAGCAGCTCGACGGTGCGGAGGGCACGAGCGAGTAGCGCACGCTCGTCGGGATCGCTCAAGGGCCCGGCACCGAGGCCCCAGGTGACCACCGGGGTGCCGACCTCGGCGGCGAGCAGCAACACCCGCGACAGCACCACGACTTCGCGATCGAACAGGATGCCTCCCCCACCCAGGACCAAAAGGTCCAGGGCGCCGAGGCAGTCCATCAGCACCTTCTCCGGCGCGTCGTGGAGCGCGACGGCATGATCCACTCCGTGTCGCGCGATCGCGTCGACGGGCCGGCGACCGAGCACGGTGACCTCCAGCGGCGCCCGTCGCCGGAGCTCCCGCAGCATCACCTGCAAGATCGCCTCGTCGCCGAGGTTGATCCCACCGTACGAGCCGCAGATTCCGAGGTGGTGGCGCCGCATGAAACACCGAGGGAGCGCGATGGTCCTTGGACATGCCTTGGGCGAAATCGAAAGAGCGCAACCTTCTGCGCCCCCTCGACGCTCGCCCCCCCCGACAGGCCCCGGCACTCGCCCGGCGGCCCGATCCTCGGCGCCCACGGTTGCGTCGTTCGTGGTCGCGCGGTGGGCTCGCCGCACGGGGTGACGAACGGTCGCGGGCGTGCCGACGCGCGTGGGCGTCAGTCGCGGTGGTCGTGATCGGCGTGGGCGACACACTCGACTTCGAAGGGGCCACAGGTGAAGCGCACGTGGATGTGGCGCCGATGCCCCGGGGAGTGGCGGACGAAGCCGGGTGTGTTCGCGCCGCCGCTCCACTGCAGCATCGCGCTTCGCTCCCGTCGATCGACGCCCAGCGCGGCCGCGGTCCGCCACAGGTGCGCTTGCAGCTCGTAGTCGAAGAAGACCACGATCACCTCCCCCGTATCGCGCAGTGCGGTCAGAAGGTGCCACAGCGCTTCCCAGTCGACGCGCTCCGGAACGACGTCGGCCGTCGCCGGGTAGTGCGCGCGCAGAGGTAGACGGATGTCGAGGTCGCGACCGGTCTGGTGCGAAACGTGCCCCGCGATGGGTCCGCCGTGCCGACGGCTCATCGCGCCCAAGAGCAGCGGCGGTGCGTAGTCGTGGCGTGCCTCGAAGCGGACGACGGCGTCCATGAACGTGCGCACCGCATGGCTGGTGCCGTACGACCACGACGGCAGCCTCGGCACGAAGTACTCCGTGCGCGGCAATCGGACGCCGTTGACGAGACGACCGTCCTGGGGTGGCCCGATGCCCACCGCACCCGGCCGCACGGACCCCGGACGCACGGGCGCCTCGTCGGCGATCCACCGAGCCACGACGGGATCGATCCAGACCGCGAGCGGTTCGCCGACCCGCAGCCTCCCCTCGACCTGCGGGTTGTAAGCCCGCAGGTCCGCCTCGTCGACGCCATGAGCCTCGGCGATCCCCCTCCAGGTGTCGCCCGGTCGCACGACGTACGCGATCGGCACCCGCGGAGGCACCCGCCTGCGGGCCTCCACTCGCAGCACCGCCCCCGGCTCGAGCGTGCGCACCCGTGGTGAGATCCCGTTGTCGGCCCGGACCCGACGGGGCTCGGCGCCGTAGCGCCACGCGATCTGCTCCACGGTTTCGCGGGGGGCGACGCGGTGCTCGACGAACGCCGTCCCCTCGACCAGGTACTCGACGAGCCCGGGGAGCCGGCCCGAGGGTACGGCCCCGACCGTCCTCGCCTCGGCTCTCGCGATCGATGCCTCGCCGAACGTCGCGTCCGACGAGATTCCCTCGGGCGCGGACGCGCCCACCCGCCATCCACCGTCGTCGCGCACCCGTGGCACCGGGACGTCGGGGGATCGGCGCCCGACGGCGTGCGTCGGCGGGACCCGGTCGCGCGCGGCGGCATCCGGCGTCGCGACGCCGCGCTCGCCCCCGTCGTCGGCCGGCGCGATGGAGGCGAGGTCGTCGGGAAGCAGGACGGCGCCGAGCGTCACGCCGAGGACCACCAGCACGGCCAGCATCCAGGATCCGAAGCCCTGAAGCATGCGGCTCGGGAGCGCGTCCGGCACGGTGAACCCTCGACGCGCGAGGCCGCGACCGCGTCGGGCCCCCGCGCTTTCTCGCGCAAGCTACGACCCGTACGACGAGCCGCACGTCGGCCGGACGCGACGTTGCCCCGCGCTCGCGGCGAGCTTCGCGGCGAGCCGGACCGTCGCGCTGGGCCCCGATCAGAAGACGCCGGTCACCTTGAAGAACACGATGGAGCTGCCCGAGGCCCGCTGCCCGAACTTCGTGCGATCCTTGCCGAGCAAGAAGAAGCTGCCGACCTCGAAGGTGAGGCTGCCCCACGGAGGCGTCATCAGCAGCTCGGGGAAGATGACGTACGACCCCTCGTCGCCGCGTCCGGTGGGAAAATCGACCACGCCGAACATGCGGAAGATCAGGTGTCGACCGAAGAAGATGAGGTCGCTGCCACCGACCAGATAGTTGCCGATGTGGTCGGCTCCGAACTCGTCGATGAATCCGCGCAGGTACTGGAGCTGCACGTAGACGTGCTTGCCGAAGGTGTAATCGAATCCGGTCGTGGCCTTGATGAACGGCGTGCCGCGAACCGTGGGGCCGTAGTATTCCGTGACCGGATTCATGATGTCGTCGTCGGGGGTGACGTCGACACTGATCGGGAACTGGACCCTCAGGTAGTGGGGTTGTGGGAAGAACAGGGCCCCCTCCCCCCAGAACCCGAGGTTGTTCATGAACGGGATTTGCGTGACGAAATCGGCCCCGATCACCTGCATGCGCGGATAGACCAGGGTCACCTCCTGCAGGTGGCAGCACTCGGCCGTCCCCATGGGCCCCGGATCCTCCTTGCGGTGGGCATCGGCGCGGATCGGCACGGGGATGTCGTGCCGACCGTTGTAGTACGACCCGGACATGTCGACCGGACCGAGGCGGCT